>JBEKSF010000020.1:0-55912 GCA_049517295.1 Verrucomicrobiota bacterium | reverse complement strand
CCGCCCCCGCCTCCCGGATTGGGTCCCACTCGAATTCCCGCATAGACTTTTTGACGCTTGTTTGTCGGCGAGTTTGACACAACGACAACCCGGCCCTCATTGATAATCTGTAATGTCTTCACGTGCAGACTGATACGCACGTTCTGACGTGAATATTAGATGACAAAAGTGCGATACCTTGTCGATGACCTTTACACTTCTCCTATTCGGATCAATGAACAAACAAGAGCGCCCAGAGAAAGCGGTAATAAACATAACTGTTTGGAGCACAATAACATACGAACTTGTTGGGTCGGCGTTTTGTGAGCCTATGTAATTCTTGGCATACCTCTTGCCATAAGTCTGATGGGATTGAGCATCGTTTGGTTCTAACGAGTGAGCACGCCTGTAATTGAGGGTTAACTTGCATGTAATTAGATTCGAAGTGAAAAACTTATGAGAACATTTAGCTTTATCGTCGGGCCACAAGCGCTGGGCGGCATCACGGCGCTGGCTCTTTTGGCGGGAGTCGCCCAGGCGACAGCCGGGGACGCCATCCCATACCCTAATGTCGGAACACCTAATCCGGACGTCTATACTTTCACAGCCACGACAACCGGGGACATCGTCGCCTACTTTGCCGGCTCGACCGCTGGCTACGATAACGAGCTCGGGCTGATGGTTAATGGCGTTTCCACCGGCGTTGTTGGCCTGGATGACCATTCGTCCTATGTCGGCCAAAGCCTGGACTTGGGCTCTGCGAAGGCGGGCGATACTCTGGTGTTCGTCCTTCAAAACAACACGCTCGATGAAAACGCTTATTCCGATCCGTCGATGAACCTCTCTTATGACAACGATGGGAGCGATGGACACAACCACGTGTATTCCACTCCATATACGGCCACAAGTCCTATACTTGACGGTATCCCGGTGGGCACGTTTGTCGCGTTTGAGGACTTGCCCTTCCCGGGCTCCGACTTCAACTACAACGACGAAGACTTCGTCTTTACCGATGTGTCGGTCGCCGTTAATTCGGCCCCTGATTCTGCTTCGACCCTGACCCTCTTCGGCATGGGTTTGGCCGCCGTCGGCATGTTGCGTCGCAGACTCTGCCGCTAATGGCGCAATGCCGTCGCCCGTTAATGGTCGCGGCGATGTGGCTTTAGTGTCCGACGAATTGAAGGCCCAACCTCGCGTTGGGCCTTCTCTTTTCAATCTGCCCCAGGGCATTTGGCGGCGCCCGCGCAGGCCATTCACCCTTCCGCTATTGCCACCGGCCCGACAAACGGCCAAGCTGGTGCCGTGACAGTGAAAGCGGCTGCCCGCGCCATTCTTGCCTGTGTGTTGCTCGCCCCCGCCCTGGCGGGGGCCGAGAACGCCCGCCTGCCCTACCACGCTCTCTACCGCATGCAAAAAGTCCAGGCGGAGTTGAGCCGGGCCTACACCAATCTGCTGGTCCTCCTGCGTATGGAATCCGTAAACCCGGATGTCAAATACAGCAACCTCGATGTTTTTATCGACGCCAATGCCGGCAGAATCCCCATTCCCATCGGCGCGGCGGGCGATTTCATCGTGCCGATGCGCGAGAGCCTGCTCGATGAGGACCCCTGGATCATCACCAACCAGCCGCGCGGCACCATGCGCCTCAATTGGCAGGTCGGCTTGATCGTCGGCCATATCTCCACGGCCACCCATTACAGCCCCCTCATGCGCGCCGTGCGCGATTGCGACACCGTTCAGGAGAAAATGCGCCGGGTCTTTCCCGATTCCCCCAAATTGAAAATGACCGGCTTGAAGCTGACTTTTTCCCCGCCCCGCGCCGCCCAGTCCGTTGTCATCCATGCCAGGAGCGGCGACAAGAAACTGGAGGCCGATGCCAAGGGAGAACTGGTCCTTCCGCTGGATCCCGCCTGGCTCGAAGAAGACCCGCTGATGACCCTCTCCGAAGAACCGGCCAAGGTCGAATTGATCTCCAAGAAGGCCGGCGATTAGCCACGGGCACCTCCGCTTGAAATTCCCAGCCGCCATCGCAGCCGTTCTCTTTGACATGGACGGTGTCGTCGTCGATTCCGAGCCAATCCACGCCCAGGCCCTGGCCGCCGCCTGCCACGAACTGGGCCTGCGCGCCGACAGCGAATTACCCGATTACCGCGGACGCATCGAACCCTTTGTCGCCTCAGACATTCTGGCCCGCAACGCGCCCACTTCCGTCACCGCCGCTCAGTTCATCGCCTGCAAACAGGAGGCCTACGAACGGATTGCCGCCCAACGCCTCAAGCCCATGGCCGGCGCGGAAGACTTTCTGCTCTGGTGCAGCCAGCGCCGTTATCGCCTTGGCTTGGTCACCTCCGGCCTCCGTGTCAACGCGGAAATGGTGCTGCGACGCTTTGGTCTGGACCACTGGTTTGAGGTCGTGGTCACTGGCGACGATGTGACTGAGGGCAAACCGCATCCCGAACCATATCATAAGGCCGCCGCCCGACTGGGCATCGCCCCAGCCGCCTGTGTGGTCATCGAAGATTCTCTCAACGGCGTGCTTTCGGGCAAAGCAGCGGGCTGTTTCACCGTCGCCCTGGACACGACCTTCTCGCGCCAGGAATTAACCGGCGTCCATCCCGATCTCATCATCGGCAGTTTCGCCGAGATCATGGCGGGTCAGGCGCCCCAGTAGTGCCGATGGCGTTTGATGGCTCGCGCACGGGCCGGGCAGGGGAGCCTTCCCATCGAGTTCCCTCGGGCAGGTGCTCCCCCTTGGCCACGAGCGTCAGCGGCCCCAGCCGCGCGTTGTCGCCCACCCGCGTGTCGTAAAGTATGGTGCTCCGCGTCCCGACGGTCACCCGCGCCCCAATATCGACCAACCCGATCTTCATGACACGGTCCTCGAACAAATGCGTTTGCGGCCCGCACCACGCGTTCAATTCCGCTTCGTCCCCGATCCGCACGCAGTCGAATTCGGTCACATCGGTCGTGTTCATAAACACGCCCTTGCCGATGCGCACTCCCAGCAGCCGCAGCGCCCACGGCAGCATGGGCGTGCCGCGCAAGACGTCCAAAAAATTCGGCGCCGCCAGCGACTCATACAAATTCGTGACCGCTTCGCTGATCCAGACAAACGGCGTCCACATCGGCGCCGCGCGCGGCCGGTAGCGCCCCACCAGCGCCCACTTCAGCGCCACGACCAGCAGAAACGACCCGACTCCATAAAGGCAGCCCGCCAGGGCCAGCGCTCCGGCGGTTTTCATCACCCAATGGTTTTCGTCGGTCAGCGGTACCACCAGCACCACGATCAGGTATCCGGTCGCAATGACCAGCGCCAGCGGCAGGACGATGCGCAAGCTTTCCACCAGCCCGCGCCCCAACCGCCGGCCGGACGAGGGACGAAAGGTCAGCGATTCCGGAAAGCCCTCCACCCGTTCCCGCGCCGGCAACAGCAGTGGCGGCGACCCCATCCACGTCTGACCGGATTTGAGCTGGTCGTTTTTGGGCGCGCGCGTTTGCACGCCGATCAACACATTCTCCGGCAGCACTGCGCCGTCGGGCACGTACGCCCCGTTGCCGACGAACGAACGAGGCCCGACGCGCGTCGGTTTCAATATCATCCACCCCCCGCGCAATTCCTCGTCGCCCAGCATCGCTCCGTCGGCGATGAAACAATCGTCGCCCAAACTCAATAATTCCGGCGTCATCCCCTCGGCGGTGGAAACCTCGGCGTGGCGGCCGACTTCAACGCCCAGCAGGCGCAGCCACAGCGGCGCAAAGACCGAGGCGTAAATGCCGTGCAGCACGTGCAGGCTGTTGTCCAGCACGAGTGTCACCAATCGTTTTCGCCAGAACGCCAGGCTGTGGACCGACGACATCCCCGGCAACTGCCGCGGGAACAGGCGCCGCAGCGCCGAGGTCACCACCATCGTCAGGCCGACCAGCAGCGCGCTCGCGGGAATGGCCAGCAGAAAAAACGTTCCAAAGGCGGCCAGCGGCCCCAGTTCCGAGTCAAAAATATCCCACGTGTGGACATCCAGCCAGTCAATCAGCATGAACGCTGGAAACGTCGGCAGGAAAAACAACACCGACACCATCAGAGCGGCGGCGGCGGACAAAACCGCCACCCCCCACCGTCGCGCGAATGTAATGCGCGGGCGCGGCGGCAACGCGTCATCGACCTCTTCGCAGCGACCGGCTGGCGCGCCCATCCAGATTTCCCCGTCGGGAATCTCCCGGCCCGCGCCCAGCGCCGATTGCCCGCGCAATCGCGCTCCTTCGCCGACCGTGGTGTCGTCTTCCAGCACGCAATATGAGTCCACCACTGACTCCGCTTTCAGCCGGACCGGCCCAACCACCAGCGCCCCCGCCTCCACCCGGGCGTTTTCAATGTTCACGAACGTGCCGATGCTCGCGCCGTCCTCCACCGTCAACAACTCCGGCGCGCCCAGCGTGATGCTGTCAATCATCACGTCCCGCCCAATGCGCGCCCCCAACGCCCGCAGGTAAAGCGCCATCCACGGCGTGCCCGCCAGTTGATAAACGTCCGGCAACTCGCAGAACTTGCGCCCCAGCCACCAGCGGAAGTAAGTCGCGCCCCACAGGGGATAACGCCCGGCCTTCAACCGCCCCGTCAACAATCGCTTCCCGGCCACGGCCACCCCGAAATTCGCCATCTGCGCCACGACGAACGTTCCCAGCGAATACAACACCGCCAGCGGGATGCTGTCGCCCGGGCTGCCCGTGAAATAATGATAGACACAAAACGGCGCCAGCCAGTCGGCGATATGCAGCAACACAAAAAATGGGATGACTAGCGCCTGCGCCGCGCCGCAAATCAACCGCCGTCCCACGGGCGTCTCGGCCCGCGGCGGGATGGCAGCAGAAGGCCTTTCCAGACGCTGCCGTTCCAGGGCGCGGGCGATTCCGTCCAACTGTCGCTCCCGGTATATCTCCCCCACGCTCAAGCCCGCGTAACTCGCCTCGCCGCGCAGGATCGAAACCAATCTGGCCGTCAGCAACGAGTGCCCGCCCAGATCATCGAAAAAATCCGCTTCCGGCCAGAACGCGCGGTCGGGAAGGAGTTTTTTCAACGCGGCGAACAGCGCGGCTTCGTCGGCATTGCGCGGTGTGGCCGTTTGACCCGCGGGCACGGCGCCGGTCCGCGGAATCCCGCGCAGGGCCTTGCCATCAATCTTCCCCGATGGCAGTCGGGGCAACTCCGCCACCGCTTCAAAATGTGCCGGCACCATGTAAGCGGGCAGGCGCGCCGCCAGGGCCTGCCGCAATTGCGCCGCATCGACCGCGCCGCCAGCCGCCGGCACGACAACCGCCACCAGTTCCTCACTCTCCCCCAGCGGGCGCATGATGGCCGCCCCCGCCGCCACGCCGGGCTGCGCCGTCAACACGGCGGTGATTTCCTCCAACTCGACGCGGAAGCCGCGAATCTTCACTTGGCTGTCGGCGCGGCCCAGGCAATGTGCCGGCCCGCCGGGATCCAGACGTGCCATATCACCCGTTAAATACATGCGCTCCTCGCCGGGGTTCGCCGCCGCGGGATTGGCGACAAACCGTTCCGCCGTCAACTCCGGCAGTCCGAGATAACCGGCGGCCAGGCCAGGTCCAAAAATGCCCAATTCGCCCGTCTGGCCCGCCGCCAGCGGCCGGCGCTGGCCATCCACCACCAGCAAACCGTAATTGGGCAGCGGCCACCCGATCGTGACCGGTTCGCCCGCCCGCAACTCCGCCACGCTTGCCGACACCGCCGTTTCCGTCGGGCCGTAGGTGTTGAACACTTTTCGCCCAGGCCGCGCGAGTCGTTCGGCAAGCGCGTCGGGACAAGCCTCGCCGCCCAGATTGATCAGCCGCACCTGCGGCAGCGGGTCTCGCACCAACCCCATCAATGTCGGCACCGCGTGCAGCACGGTGATGCCCTCGCGCGCCAGCGTTTGCGCCAGCAAATCCGGATCCCGCGCCACCGCCGCGGGCGCGATCCACAGCGTCGCCCCCGCCAGGCAGGAAATCCAAATCTCCTCAAACGACATGTCGAACGCCACCGAAAATCCCTGATAGACGCGGTCGTCTTCCCTCACTCGCAGCACCTCATTCTCGGCGCGCAGAAAATGGCAGATGCTCTGCTGACTGATCACGATCCCCTTCGGCTGCCCCGTCGAACCGGAGGTGTAAATCACATAAGCCGGGTCCAGTGACGCGGCCCTCACGCAAGGTGTCGCGCAATTCCCGGCGGCGGCTAAATCTTCCACCGCCCAAACCGGCGCGGACAACTGCGCGAAACGCGGTAGCCACTCGCGACACGTCACCAATCCGGCTGCGGCGGCGGAATCCAGGCACACCTTGACCCGCTCCAGCGGGGTCTCGGCGTCCAGCGGCAGCCACGCCGCGCCGCTCTTGGTGATGCCAGCCTGCGCGATTAACAAATCCGCCCCGCGCGGCAAAAGCAATCCAATGACCCGTCCCGGCGCGGCGCCGCGCTGTGCCAGCGCGCGCCCGACAGCCTCGCTGGCCGAATCCAACTCGCCGTAAGTCACCATGCGCCGGCCCCAAATCAACGCCGGATGCTCTGGCCGCCTTCGGGCCGTGGCGCTGAGAATATCGGCCAGGCATTCATCGCGCAGCAGATCGGGCCGCGCCGGCCCGCGCAAAACCACGGCTGCGCCCAGGCTGGCGGCAGACCCCGCCTGCGTTCCCGGAAGACCGGCCGCCTCTCCCCCCGACCGGATTTCTGGCGTTGAATGCACGGCGGATTAGATACCTCTGACGCCCTCCGAAATCGAGAGGTTCCTGTTCTTCACGGGGAAATCAGCCGCATTGAACTCTGGCGCCGAATGTGGCTAATTGCAGCATGACGATCAAAGCCATCCGTGGCCGGCAACCCGATGCGGTCATCCAGTTCTCGGTCTTTACCGCCAACCGCATGGGGCGGTTGCACGACCTCATTGCCTTGCTGGCCTCCAAGTCCGTTCATGTCCTGGCCATGACGGTTTCGGATATGACCGATACAGCTATCATCCGCCTGGTCGTGGACGATCCGCAGTCGGCCCGCCGCCTCTTGCAGGACCACGGGTTTGCCTTCGCAGAATGCGAATTGCTAGTGGTGGAGATCGACTCCGCCACCCAATTGCCCGACTTGTTGGCCGCCTTTCTGGAGGCCGAGCTCAACATCAATTACATGTATTGCTTCATCCCACATCCCCAGGGCAAATCCATCCTTGCCGTTAACATGGAGGACAACGAAGTCGGCGAACGGGTCCTCACGCGGCATTCCTTCCGCGTCTTGCGCCAATCGGACATCTCACGGTGAGCGCCATCATCGGCATCGATCTGGGTACGACCAATTCCCTCGTCGCCGCGGTGGATTCGGGCGTCCCCTACGTTATGGCTGGGCTTGACGGCCAGCGGCTTACGCCCTCGGTCGTTCATTTTCCCGGTGGCGCCACGCCGCCCGTCGTGGGGCGCAATGCCAGCCGCCTCCGTCTCCTCAAGCCCGCCCAAACCGTTTATTCCATCAAGCGTTTCATGGGCCGCCGCGCCGCGGAGATTTCACCCGACGAAAGGCGGGTGGCTTACCCCCTCAAAGCCGACGGCGCCGGACCCGTCACCGTCGAAATCAATGGCCGCTCCTTCACGCCCGAGGAAATTTCCGCCGAAATCCTCAAGAAATTATCAGCCGACGCCGACGCCGCGTTGGGTCAGCCCATCAAGCGCGCCGTCATCACTGTGCCCGCCTACTTCAATGACGCCCAGCGCAACGCCACCACCAAGGCTGGGGAACTGGCTGGCTTGACTATTGAACGCATCGTCAACGAGCCGACCGCCGCCGCCCTGGCCTATGGCTTGGACAAATTAGGCCAAAAATCCAAGATCGCCGTCTATGACCTCGGCGGCGGCACCTTTGACCTGAGTATCCTCGAATTGAACGAAGGCGTCTTCCAGGTCCTTTCCACCAACGGCAACACCCGTTTGGGCGGCGATGACCTGGATCAGCGCCTGTCCGATTATATTGTTGATAAAATCAGGGCCGCGGGCGGCCCCGACGCCGCCTCGGACCCGGCCCTTCTGGCGCGCGTGCGCGAGGCGGCCGAGCACACCAAAATCCGCCTTTCCACCGCCGAAACCGCCGACATCGCGCTGCCCTTTCTGACGCAGGATTTCCATTTCCATTACACCCTCCGCCGGCCCGAATTGGAGGACCTGACCCGCGACATCATTCTCCGCACGCGTACGCACTGCTTGCGCTCCCTGGCCGACGCCCGCCTGGAGCCGCGCGACCTCGACCAGGTCATCCTGGTCGGCGGCCAGACCCGCATGCCGTTGGTCCGGCGGATTGTCGCCGAGATTTTCGGCTGCGCCGATTTTGAGGAACTCCACGGCGGCATCCGGGTTGGCGCCGCCCATCACAAGCCCTCCGGCCCGCAATTGAACACGTCGCAGAATCCCGACGAAGCGGTGGCTTTGGGCGCAGCCATCCAGGCGGAGATACTTGCCGGCGGCTTCAAAAATGTTCTTCTCCTCGACATTACGCCTCTGTCCCTCGGCATCGAGACCTTTGGCGGCCTGATGAACGTCATCATCCCGCGCAACTCCACCATCCCGATCAAGGCCGGCGAAATGTTCACCACCGCCGTCGATTACCAGCGCGACATGCTCATTCACGTCCTCCAAGGCGAGCGGGAACGGGCCAAAGACAACTGGAGCCTCGGCCGCTTCACCCTCGAGTTCGAGGCGGCCCCCAAGGGCATCCCCCGCGTCGGCGTCCAATTCGAGATTGACGCCAACGGCATCCTCCACGTCCTGGCCCGCGACACCAAAACCGGCAAACAAAAAATCGTCGAAATGAAATCGGCTGTCGATGTCGCCGACGCCCAGGTCCAACTTATGGTCGAGGAATCCGTCCAGCATGCCTTCGAGGACCTGCGCGCCCGGCGCTGGGTCGAGGCCGCCCTGCGTGCGTCCGAAACCCTGACCGCCGCGCGCAAAGGCCTGGCCGATTGCGCCGCTCAACTCGACCCCGCCTACAAATCAGAAGTCGGGTCGGCCATGCGGATCGTGGAGGAAATCCTGGCCGCGGAAAACCCGGAAACCAAAACCGGCGACGCCGACCGCCTTAAACAGGCCATTGCCGCCCTTGATGAAGCCACCAAACCGCTGGCCCAGATGTTGATGGACAAAGCCGTCGAAGCAATGCTGCGGAAGCGCGGCGTTATCCAGTAATGGCAATTTGACCGCCCTTGGTGCCGGAGGCGGGACTCGAACCCGCACGTCCTGTTACGGACCCAGGATTTTAAGTCCTGTGCGTCTGCCATTTCGCCACTCCGGCAATCCTTGGGCCAGTGTGGCAAAACCCCGCCCCCCCCGCAAGCGGCCGCTTGGACCGTGAGATGGCGGATGAATTCCCGTCGTTTCACACAACAATGGCTTCCTCCTGGTACCCTTCCTGCGCGGCGGCGAGGGCATCATTGCGATTAAATTCCAAGGCCTCTTTTAGCGCGGAGCGCAAGTTCTTCTGAAGCTCAGCGCGAGTTTTGCCTTGGCAATTGACGCCGGGTATTTCCTCCACCCAGCCAATCCACCAATCACCGTCCTGTTTGATGACTGCCGTAAAATGACGATTCATGTTTCAAAAGCAAATCTCCTGCATGAACAGTGTATGAAAACGAAAACGAAATCAATCCGCAAACGGCCAGGCACTTGTCAGGGCGGAGCGTTCGCGTGTTGGAATCTGGCTTGGCCTTCCTGTTCTCAGCACGCCAGATGTCAACACGGGAACGCGCCCTAGGGGAAGTTTCTGGACACGACAAGCAAAGAAATCGCATCGGTTCTACAAGCCAAGCCAATTGCGGACTCCGGCTTCCACCAATGCCAATTGCTGGGTTGTCAAACGACCAAGGAATCGCTCCGCTTTTCCCACTGGAATGGTAATGGGGTTCTGTACTAGAAAGGCCCCGGGTTGGAGAAAGGGGACATTGACCGAAATCTCGAGATCCGAACCGCGCAACGTCGTGGTGTGGGGTACCACGCTGATTAACGCGCGATCTGTGTCGCAGAACGGGCGGTTGAGAATCAATGCGGGGCGAACCTTTTGAATCATTCCCAAATCCACCAGCCATACCTCACCGCGACTGGGCACGGCTCTCCTCCTCGTCCAATAACGCAAACGTCTCGGCGGCGATTGCCGTTAGATCTTCGTCTGACAGTGGCCCGTAGCTGGCGGGAGTCACCTTGCGGGCAATCGCCTCATACACGGCCAACTGTTCGCTCTGCGGCAAACGATTGAATTCCTCAATGACGGCCTGGGCTTTGCTGCTCATAAATAAAAGGTTAAATGACATCCAGCCCGATTGCAAGCCGGTGGAAAGTCGCCAAGACCACCTTGCTTGACAAGAACCCGATATCCGCTACAGTTACGTCATAACAGGACGCCTGTTATGCGGTATCATCCGCCGATCTTTGACAGTTTGCAGACCTCCGGGCCGCTCAAAGGGATTTTTTAGTGGAAATCGCGGCTAATCGCGCCCAGTCGCGGTTAATCGCGCCAAAAAAACAAAAAATACTTTCGGCACTCTCCGCCCCCTCAAAAGCCGCCCATGAAGGCAGAAATCAGTGCTTCGTCCAGCAAGTGACGTTGAGAGTGTTGCGCTGGGAAAAACGGGACAAACAATGCTGGGCACAAGGATTACACGGAAACGCGCAGCGGGGGTTTCCCCATTCTTGGACGACCATCTTCTGTGCGGAGTTTTATTGGACACTGCGGCTGCGGATGCGCGCCTCAGTCACCAGCCAAACGGTGTCGTGCAAGTCCCTTTCGCCGAGCAGGGCCAACGCATCCGCCAATCGCCGGAGCAAATCGGCACGATTTGGTCTGCGCAGCGTAATGACGATCGCCCCGCTGTGCCGCTCGAACGCCAGTGGAATCGTGTGATAGAAATCCTTGTCGGTGGTGACAAAAATGGCCTTTTGCTCCTGGGCGTAAGCAAATAGTCTTGTGTCTTCGCTACCGGGTGGAAAACAGTGCAGGGCATGCGAGGCCGAATGGCCAGCGGATTCGAGAAATGTTATGGCTGGCCGCGGAAAATTTTCGTCGAGGAAAAACCTCATTCCGCCTGTCACGCTTCCGCAGTTTCCATCGCTGTCAATTCGCCGGCAAATTCGAGGCAAGCCCGAATGTCGGCCTCAGTTAGCGCGGGATAATCCTCCAAAATCTCCGCGTGCGATTGTCCGGAGGCAATGGCGCCTACGACATTAGCCACGAGCACGCGCGTGCCGCACACTACAGGTTTGCCATGACAAATCGCCGGGTCAAGTTGGATTCGGTCTGACAGCCAAGTTCTCATTTAGGAACATTAACCTCCATGCGGAACAAATCAAGCGAAGAACAATCCGGGGCAACGATTGGCCCTGGCCCGCAAGTCTCCGTCAGTTCTTTGGCGTGGCCGGACGGTATGATTCCAGTTGCGCGGAGAGGGCGGCGGCGAGGGACGTTTCGCCGGCGGACTGGGCCAGTCGCAAGGCGTGCTCGGCGGTGGCGGCGGCCTGCGCGGTGCGGCCGGCGGCGGCGTAGGCGGCGGCCAGCTTGCCCAGCATGTAATGGGCGGCGGCCAGGTGGGGACTAAGCTCGGCCACGTTTTCGTATTGACTCAGAGCGTCGTCCAGCCGCCCCTGCGCAAGAAAAACTCCCCCCAGGTTGTAGCGGGCTTCCACGAAAGTGGGATCGAGGGCCACGGCGCGCTGGAAATGGGCCAGGGCCTGGTTGGTGTCGCCAAGCCGCAGGTGAATGCTGCCCAAATCGTTGTGGGGCAGGGGATAGTCGGGCGCCAGTTCGAGGGACTTGTTATAGTTGACTATGGCGGCGGGGATCTGGCCGCTTTGCAGCAGGGCGTAACCGAGGTTGCACCAGGCCTTCGCGTAGTCCGGTTTCAACCGCGCGGCCATCTGGAAATTGGTGATGGCGGCGTCGAAGCGCCCTTTCTTCAGGCAGGCCTGGCCCAGGTTGTAATAAGCCATCGGTCCGTTGGGTTGCGCGGCAAGCGAGGCCTGGCAATGGGCAATCGCCTCGTCCACCTTTCCCTCGTCCAAGAGTGCCAGGCCCAGATTGTTTTCCGCGACCGGATCGTTGGGCTGAAGGGCGAGGACTTGGCGCGAAAGGCGGATGGCAGGTTCGAGTTCTCCTTTGTCGATGAGCACGGCGCTGAGGTTGTTGCGGGCCATGCAGGATTCGGGTGTGCGCTCCAGCGTGGCCCGCCAGAGCGTCTCGCTGTTGGCATAAATCCGGCACTGGTTCCAGGTCAGCCCGCCCAGCAACGCCAGCAAAAGTGCGCCGCCCAGCGGACGGAGAACAGGAGTTGCGGGCGCGAGGCGCCGGAAGAGTTTGTCCAGCGCCGCCGCTGCCAGGGCCAGCGGGCCGATGGCGGCGGCATATTGATAATGGTCGGCCACAAACGAGTAACGAAAGGTGTATTCCATGATGAAACCGAGCAGCGGCGAGAGCATCGCGATATAGAACATCCCCGCAGTCTCCAAGCCCCGGCCCGCGAACCGCCGAAGGGCCCAGATCGATACCGCCAGCATCAAGCCGGCCCCCAGCCAGCAGTAGTCCAGCGGATCGGCAGGATCGATTGCCCAGCGTCCATAACTAAATGACAGATGCGATGGCCAGAGAAGTTTGCCCGCGTAGAACCACACCGCGCGGCTGGCGATGAGCAGGCGGCTCACCGGCCCTAATGAAAAGGCCGCGCCGACGGTGTATTGGTGGTGTCGCTCCCACCAGACACTCAACAGTCCCATGATCAATCCCAGCGCCAGAAAGGGGAGAAGGTGACACAGACGCCGGAAACCGAGCGGTTTTCCTTGCAGCCACAATATCAGTGCAAGCGCGGCGGGAAGTGTGCAGGCGGTGGTTTTGCTCGCCAGCGCCAATGCTTGACAGAGAAGCGCCGTCCCGTAACACCACCACGAGCCTGGAAGGTCTTCCACAAAGTAGAGCCATTCCCACGCCGCCAGCAGGCAAAAAAACAGGGAGAGCACGTTCTTCAGTTCCGTCACCCAGGCGACCGATTCAACCTGCACCGGATGCAGAGCAAAAAGCGCCGCGCCGAACCAGGCCGCCGGAACACGCAATCGGCGCAGCACCCGCCACAGCAGCAGCGCGTTGGCGGCGTGCAGGAGGATGTTGACCCAATGATATCCGGCGGCATGAAGCCCCCAAAGTCCGTGCTCGGCACGGAGCATCGTGTAAACAAGAGGAAAGTATTGCGAGGGCGAATCGGCCGAAAACCAAATCCGTTTCAGGCCGTCGGGCGCGGTGAGCAACCGATTTTCGGTGACGTAAACGTCATCGTCCCAAATGAAACCGGCGTGCCAGGCAGGCTGGTAAGCGAAGATCGTGGCCGCCAGGAGCAGCATCGCCAGAAGGCCGGACCGCCTGTCGTTTCTCACGGTTGCCTCCCTTGGCGCCGCAGGATTTCGGCGATTTGGTGACGCGCCGGGGCCAGGTTGGGAATGGCGTCGAGCGCTTTCTGGTATTCAGCCAGGGCCTCGTTGGTGCGGCCCTTATACAGAAGAATCTCGGCGACATTGTAATGAGCTTCGCCGAAATCGGGTTTCAAGCTGGCCGCGCGCTGGAACTGTTCCAGTGCCGCATCGTGGCGGCCCTGGCGCAGGAGGATGTTGCCCAAGTCATTGTGGGCCACCGCGTAGGCGGGGTCCAACGCCAGCGCCTGACGGTCGGCCAGTTCGGCTTCGAGCAAGCGCCCCAGTTGCAGGAGGGCATAGCCGAGATGGCACCAGGCATGCGGCAGGTCGGGGTTTATCTCCAGGGCCTTCCTGAACCAAACCGCCGCCGTGGCGGGGTCGCCCTTTTGCAAATACGCGTGCCCCAGGGTCAAAGGGCCTTCTTCGCTCTTTGGCTGAAGTTGGACGCACCGCTGGCCGTGGGCGATGGCGTCGTCCACGTTGCCCTGGCGCAGAAGGACGCGCGCCAGGTTGTTTTCGCCCATCGGATCATCAGGCCGGATGGCCAGGGCCGTCCGGCATTGCTCGAGTGCCTCGGGCAGGCGGTTGTTTTCCAGCAGCCATTTGCCCAGGTTGTTGTGAGCCAGAAAGCAGGCGGGATACTGCCGCAACTCTGCCCGCCACAATGTCTCGCTGTCATGGAACGTGCCGATATGGCGCCAGGTCAAGAGGGCGCACGCGATGACCGCCAGGACGCCGCCGAAGGCAAATATCCTGTTGACAAACAGCCGCCCCGCGGTCAATTCGGCCAAGCCCCACACCACCATGATCCAGAGGCCAACGCACGGAAGGTAAGTGAAACGGTCAGCCATGGCCTGGGAACCGGCTTGCACCACGCCGATGACCGGAACCAGCACACCTATAAACCAAAACCAGCCCATTGGCAGATACGGCTGCGCGCGACGGCGCCATAAAACCAAACCGCTTATCAGCGCCAACAGGCAAACAGCCCCGCCGATTTCCCACCAAGGCCGCGCTTGGTACGGATAAAAAATCACCAGTCCCGACGGCCAGAAACTTAGGGACAAGTAACGGACGTAAGCCACGGGGACATTGGCCAGGCGTGCCCCCAGAGACAAGCCGGCCAGCGAGGAAACGGCGCCCGTTCGATATTGAACCACGAACGTGACCACGCTGGAGAGAACGGCCAGGGCAAAGAAGGGGATTTTCTCGGCCACCCGCCACGGACGGCGCAACGGCCAATAATCCAGAAGCAGCAGCGCAAAGGGCAGCGTCACGACCATCGGTTTGGCCATCAAGCCCAGCGCGAATAAAACCAGCGCCGCGGCGTAATACCCTTTGACCTTGGCGCCTTGTGCCTTCAACTCCTCGGCATACCGGACGTAGGCCCAAAGCGTCAGCATCCATAAAAACCCCGCCAGTACGTCCTTCCGTTCCGCAATCCAGACGACCGATTCCACGCGCAAGGGATGGAGGGCAAACAAGGCGGCAGCAAGAGCGCTGCGCCAGAGCGCGCCCGTCAAGCGGTTCAACAAAAGAAGGAGCAAGACCGAACTCGAGAGATGAAACAGAACGCTCGTCAAATGATGTCCCGCCGCGCTCAAGCCATAAAGCTGGAAATCGACGAGGTGCGAGACCCATGTCAGAGGATGCCAGTTGCTGCACAAGGAGGAGGTCAACGCCCAGCCGATGAAGCGCCAGTTAAAACCCTGCTGGATGTTCCGGTTTGTGGTCACGTACTCCGGATCATCGTAGTTGACAAATCCGCAGTGCATCGCCGGCCAAAAAACGGCCAGCACGGCCAAAGCCAGCCCGCCGGCGACAAGCCCCAAGCGCAGGCGGACGCTTCTCACGGCAGCCTCCCTTGGCGTCGCAGAATGTCGGCGATTTTGTAACGCGCCGGGGCCGCATTGGGCAGGGTGTCGAGCGCCCGTTGGTATTCGGCCAGCGCTTCGTTGGTGCGGCCCTTTTGCAGGAGAACGCCGGCCATGTTGTAGTGGGCTTCGCCGAATCGCGGAGCAATCCGCGCCGCGCGCGCGAAGTGGTTAAGGGCTTCGTCGGCGCGGCCTTGTTGGAGAAGAATACTCCCCAAATCGTTATGGGCCAGCGCGTAGTCGGGGTCCAGTTCAAGCGCCTTGTGGTACTGGTGGATGGCCTCGGCCCCGCGCCCAAGCTGAAGAAGGGCAAACCCCAGGTTGCAGCGCGCCTCGGCAAAGTCCGGTTGCAGTTCCAGCGCCTTCTCAAACGCAGCCGCCGCCTCGGCCATCTGCCCCTTGTTCACGTAGGCCTGCCCCAGGGTGTAGTAGGTCTGTTCGCTGCGCGGTTCGACTTGGAGCGATTTGAGGCAATGCGCAATCGCCTCGTCCGCCTTTCCCTGGCGCAGACCGATGCGGGCCAGAGTGTTCTGCGCCACCGGGTCTTCCGGCCGGAGTGCCAGGGATTGGCGGCACTGCTCGAGGGCCTCGTCGAGCCGGCCGCTTTCCGCCAGAAATTTGCCCAGGCAGTCATGGGCGAAAATGCAATCCGGCTCAGCTTGCAATGCCGCGCGCCACAGCGTCTCGGTATCTTTGAAGACGCCCGTTTGCCTCCAGGCCAGAAGCGCGCCCGCCATGACCGCCAGCCAACCCGCCAGGATCGCGCCCTGGCGCCAGACTGGACGCCGCGCCGTCCAATCTTCGATCCCCCAAACCATCATAATCCCCAGCCCAATGCTCGGCAGATAGCTGTACCGGTCGGCCATCGACTGCGCCCCAACCTGCACCAGACCGATGGCGGGGACCAACATCCCCAAAAACCACGCCCAACCCACCGCCAGATAAGGCAGCCCACGCATCCGCCACAAAACCAATCCGCTGATCAGCCCCAGCAGGGCGATGCTGCCAAGAATTTCCCATTTTTCCCACGATTCGTGCGGATAGAACACGGCCAGATTCGTCGGCCAAAATGTCTTGCATAAGTACCCCATGTAGGCCACGGGGACGTTGGCCAGGCGCTCCCCGAACGGCAAGCGGGCCAGCGATGACACCGCCCCCGTGCGATCCTGAACCAGGAACGTCACCGCGCACGAGACGGCCGACAATGCAAAAAACGGAATCTTCTCCGTCACCAACCATCCCCGTCGCAACGGCCAGTAATCCAGCAGCAGCAACACAAAGGGCAGCGTCACCACCATCGGCTTGGCCATCAAGCCCAGCGCGAAAAAACAAACCGCCGCCACGTAATACCCTTTGACCTTGGCGCTTTGCGTCTTCAACTCCTCGGCATAGCGGACGTACGCCCAAAGCGTCAGCATCCAGAAAAACGCGCTCAGGACGTCTTTCCGCTCCGAAATCCACGCCACCGACTGCACGCGCAACGGGTGAAGGGCGAACAGGACCGCCACCAGCGCGCTGCGCCACAACGCCCCCGTCATGCGCCGCAGAAGACAAAAGAGCAGCACGGAATTGGCGGCATGGAACAACAGGCTGGTCAAATGATGCCCCGCCGGCTGGAAACCGTAAAACTGGCAATCGATGATGTGCGACAGCCACGTTACCGGATGCCAATTGAACGCGTGCGTGGTGGTGAAAGCCCAGAGAATGGCTTTCCAGGTCAACCCTTGCCGCACCGCGCCATTGCCAGTGACGTAGTCCGGGTCGTCATAATTGACAAAGCCGCAGTGGAGCGCGGGCCAATAAACGGCCAGCACGGCGGCGGCAATCAACACCGAGATGGCCCAGATTTGGCGCCGGCTTGCTGATTCTGTCATCGGCCCGCATGTTACCCGGGTGTTTCCTGCGCTTCCAGTCAAACCTTAACCGGAACCCTGATTTGCCTTAACTCACCTCGGCCGAATAATCACAATTCCTCTGGGAACAAATCTGCGGCTTCGTGCTCTTACGCAATGGCTGATACAAGTAATCGAACCGGACAACGAACGAAAGGTAACATGAATAAGACACGATTTGGCCATCAGTGCCACCGCTCCCCAAATTCGCCCATCACCCATCTAAGTCGAATAATCTTCACCACCGCCTGGGCCTTGACTGGGGCCTTGGCCGCATTAAGTCCGAAACCGGCAATGGCTCAGAATGCCTATGTCCAGAGCAATCTTGTCTCCGACATTCCGGGACTGGCACTGGTCACGGACACAAACCTCATCAATCCTTGGGGAATTGCAGCCAGCGCGACCAGCCCATTCTGGCTTTCGGACAATGTCACGGGACTCTCCACCGTTTATACCGGCGCCGGGGTCAAGGAGTCCCTCGTCGTCACCATCCCTGTTCCCTCTGGAGAATCCGGCCCCTCGAGTCCGACCGGAATCATCGCTAACACCGTGGCGGGCTTTCAGGCGACGGGCACCGCCACGGCCCATTTCATCTTCTCCACCCAGAACGGCACCATCTCCGCCTGGAATACCGGCAGCGCCGCCGTGCTCAAGGTGGACCTCTCCAGTTCCTACGCGGATTTCACGGGACTTGCGGCGGGCGTCAGCGGCGGGAGCAATTTCATTTACGCGCCCGATTTTTACAATGGGCAGATCGATGTCTTTGACACCAATTACGCGCTGGTCACCCTGGCCGGCTCTTTTCATGACCCGGCCATTCCGGCGGGATACTCACCCTTTGGCATCCAAAACATCAATGGAGAGCTCTTTGTCACCTACGCCTTGCAGAGTGGCGGCTACTCCTATGTCAGCGGCCCTGGGAACGGTTATGTGGACATCTTCGATACCAGCGGCAATCTCCTCCAGAGTTTTGCTGCTCAAGGACCGCTCAATGCTCCCTGGGGCGTGGCGCTGGCCCCGATTGGGTTCGGATACTACGCAGGGAATATCCTCATAGGTAATTTTGGCGATGGCCGGATCAATGTTTTCAACCCGGCAACGGGCGCGTGGGCAGGCCCCCTGATGAACAACACCAACGGAGGCGCGATCGAAGTGGCGGGCCTTTGGGGCCTGGCCTTCGGCAACGGCAAAAGCGGCGGCGATGCCCACACGCTTTAATTCACGGCGGGAATCAATGGCCAAAATGATGGTTTGTTCGGAAGCATTGCCGCCATCACACCGACCCTCACCGGCATTACAAACAACGGGTCCAGCGTCACCTTGAGCTGGGCGGGTGGCGGCGCAGGACCTTTCGTTGTGCAAGAAAGCACCAACCTTGTCGGCACCAATTGGTCCACCCTTACCACGACGACCAATGCCAGCGTGACGATCAGCAACACAAATCAGAACGCCTTTTTCCGATTGTGGTATCAGGGGGAATAACATCAACACAATGGCGCGCGGTATGGAGACTGTTCCGCCGTGCGCCTCTGTCTAATTTTGACCTGTTTTGAATTTGTCGAGGTAATCGTGATCGGTACTGTGAAAACATCGGAAAGCATCGGAGTCACATCTTAACAGAAAATCATCTCGCCCGCGTCGAAGGTCCAAGTTCTCACTTGATAAACTGATTGACAGTAATGGCTTTTCGCGGTGGGAAAATGTGGAGTTTCAGAGCAGCCGAAGTTCAGTAAAAAGACCGAACTACTGGCGGAAGGGTCGGCCGGCTTGGTATTGACGCAGTTGGGTTTCGAGCGTCGCGGCCAGCGCGCGGTTGGTCTGAGCCAGGGCCAATTGACGCGCCCGCTCGGCCGCCGCCACCGCGTCCGGATATTTTCCCGCTTCCGCGTACGCGGCGGCCAGGGTGCCCAGGATCACCGGGTCTTTTCCGCCGCTGTCCCGTTCCGCCTGGCGGGCCAGTTCGACGGCGCGGGCGCCATCCCGCAATGATTTGTCGCCAGAGGTGGCCAGAAGCCAGGCCAGGTTATTGGCCGCTTCGTTAAAGGGCTGGCGCAGTTGCAGCGCGCTCTCGTAATGCGCCACAGCCTCCGGCGCCCGGCCCTCTTCCACAAGTGCGTTGGCCAGTTTGTAGTGCGCCTCGGGAAAATCCGGCCGCAATCGCAGGGCCTTTTGCAAATACTCCCGCGCGGCATCTGTCCGCCCTTGTTGAAGGAGCGTTTCGCCCAAAGTGAAGTTGATCTGGGCGACATCCGGCGCCAAGGCGGCGGCCTTTTGCAGACATTCCAGCGCGACGTCCGGCTGATGGTTGGTCAAAAAGGCGCGGCCCAGGTTGTAATAGGCCTCGGGATATTCAGGCATGATGGCCAGGGCTTGATCAAATTGAGCGACGGCGTTGGAAACCTGCCCCTCGTGCAAATACGCGACGCCAAGATTGTTGTGGGCGCGCCGATGGTCCGCCCACGGCACCACGTCCTGCCCCGCGGCAAGCGACTTTTCAAAATAGCCGATGGCGCGGGCGTAATCGCCGTTGCCCATCGTCACGCAGCCCAGATTGTAGTAGGCCAGGTACTTCTGATCGCAGACGTCGGTGCAACGCACGAAGAGCGCGGCGGTGTCTTTCCAATACGGGATTTGGAGCCGGGCCACCGCCGCGCACGCCAGCACCGCCAGCGCCGCGCCGGCGGCCGCGGTCCGGAGCAGGAGACGACGGCTGGCCGCCAGTTCGCAGACTGTCCAAACCGTCATGATCCCCAGCCCGATGCCCGGCAGATAGCTGTAGCGGTCGGCCATCGACTGCGCCCCAACCTGCACCAGCCCGATGGTGGGAACCAACATGCCCAAAAACCACGCCCACCCCGCCGCCAGATAAGGTTGCTCGCGCATCCGCCACAACACCAATCCGCTGATCAGCCCCAGCAGCGCAACGCTGCCGAGGACCTCCCACGCTCCGCATGTTTCATGCGGATAGAAAGCGGCCAGGTTCGACGGCCAAAATGTTTTCGAAATGTAGCGCGCGTAGGCCACGGGGACATTGGCCAGGCGCACACTGAGCGGGAAGCGCGTCAGGATCGCGCCCGTGCGGTTTTGAACCACAAAAGTCACGACGCACGAAACGGCCGACAATGCAAAAAATGGGAACTTCTCGGCCAACAACCATCCCCGCCGCAGCGGCCAGTAATCCAGCAGCAGCAACACAAAGGGCAGCGTCACCACCATTGGCTTGGCCATCAAGCCCAGCGCGAAAAAACAAACCGCCGCCACGTAATACCCTTTGACCTTGGGGCTTTGCGTCTTCAACTCCTCGCCATAGCGGATATAAGCCCAGAGCGTCAGCATCCAGAAAAACGCGCTCAGCACGTCTTTCCGCTCCGAAACCCACACGACCGACTGCACCCGCAACGGGTGAAGGGCAAACAGGACCGCCACCAGCGCGCTGCGCCACAACGCCCCCGTCATGCGGCGCAGAAGACAAAAGAGCAGCACGGAATTGGCGGCATGGAACAGCAGGCTGGTCAAGTGATGTCCCGCCGGCTGAAGACCGTAAAGCTGGCAATCGATGATGTGCGACAGCCAGGTCATCGGATGCCAATTGAACGCGTGGGTGGTGGTGAAAGCCCAGAGAATGGCTTTCCACGTCAAACCATGTTGGACGGCGGCATTGCCAGTGACGTAATCCGGGTCGTCATAATTGACAAACCCGCAGTGAAGCGCGGGCCAATAAACGGCCAGCACGGCGGCCGCAATCAACACCGAGATGGCCCAGATTTGACGCCGGCTTGCTGATTCTGTCATCGGCCCGCATGTTACGCAGGCGTATGCCGCGCTTCCAGTCAAACCTTGCCCTGGAAGCCTTCAACGCCATTGACCGCAGGGGGACAGAACGGGGGCCGGAATAGGTGGAAGATTGGCGAATGCGGGGTGGCAATGCGGTTCTTCGTCTATCAGCCGCGAAATAGCGGCTTGCGTGATTTCGCGCAGCCGATTATATTTCGGTTATGGTTATCATACGATTTGCCGATCAAGAGTCCAAACGGAAGGCTCTTGGTTACATCGCCAGGCGCTTTCCGGGCAAGAGCTGGGCAACGGGCGAGGTGATGGTGCCCGAAGTGGCTTTGGCCTTCCTCGCCACGGACGGGGTTCAGTTCACGGTTGAAGGTCCTGCCACGTATGAGCGCCTCACGTCGTTACGAGATACTCCTGCCGCTGCGGTTCAATGACGGCCAAGCGGTACCTGACGCCCTGATTTCCGACACGCTTCTTGAATTGGAGATCACACAGCCGGCGGCTCTTCGCCGTGTTCGTAGAACCATTGGCGCAGAAAAACCAAGTCACCGGCGTCTTTTGCGCGATGGGTGATGGCTTTCATCCGCCAAAGCAAACGCGGCGAGGCAAACGGAATAGGCACACCGCTCAATTCACGTACCACCACCTCCCTTGCGGCCTCGGCATATTCAATTCCTCCCGCCGAGCGCATCAGGTCCACCAGGATTTCGTCGCCCACACGGATAACGTTGTATTGCTGAAGCTCGCCCGGCTGGAGTTCTCGAACGGCGTTGTCGGGCAAGGTGGAAAGCCCGGAAAAAATCCTGGCTTCATTGTCCAAATCGGCCGCAACCAACAAATCCACGTCCACTGTCATTCGGGGAAGTCCGGCGGCAATAACGGCAAATCCGCCGATGACGATATATTTCGCGCCGCGTTGGTTTAATTCACGGCATAGCCCCACCAAATCGGCTTCAGTGGGGGGGCGGCTGATCAGGTTTTCGGCAGGCCGCTGCGCGCCAGCATCTTGATCAGCCATTCATCGGCCTCCTCATGGGTTTTGAAACGATAAACGCCTTTGGGCATCCAACGATGCTTAAAGGACTGGTGAAGTTGCGTGGCCGTTTCCTGCAACAGCATTCCGGCCCGCAAACTGTCCGGCCGCGCGGCGCGTCGGCCGACAAAGCGGTCAATTCCTTCCTCGACATTGACAAACGGTTGTCTCACGGCCTCATCACCATAGGCCGCCATCCCGCACAAAGCAAGGCGTATTGCAGCCGCAGTCGAGTTTGGCGTTCAAACCGGCAAACCGAGACTTGACCGGACCTCGCGTCGAATGCTCTTGCAGTTTTTGAGAGCCAGCCGGGCCTCGGCCACAGTTGCCGTGTCGCCGGCGTATCTGAAATCCACGGCGTAATCCTCCAGCAGATGCGCTTGCGGGAGAAAAGCGAACCACTTAGCTTTTTCCACCCATTCGCGGGTCAGTTGGAGACCGGGGTCACCTTGTATTTTGCTGTTTTTGCGGTTCATTGAACAGGTCTTTCCCGACGCTCAACCTCTCGCTTCAGCCGTTCCAGCCCCCTGTCGCCGCCGCGCTTGGCCTCGCTGACGACGTGGCTCACGTGAAAGGGTCATCCATGAAAAGAGCATTCGTCAAAAGATAAAACGTCGCCGGCCTCAATTTTCTTTATTGAGCCTTCCTGACCGCTAACATCGTCTTCACAGGCCGCCTTCGATCCCTTCATTTCGTTCGCGTGCAGGTGTCCTGACACCGGCACGCAGTAGATGCGCTTGCGGGAGAAAAGCCGACCACTCAGGTTGTTCCACCCATTCGTGGGTCAGTGGCTTCATACAGAACACGTCCCTTGGCCAGAATCTCTTGGAGAACTACTGGCGGAAGGGTTGGCCGCCTTGGTATTGACGCAATTGCCCTTCGAGGGCGGCGGCCAGGGTGCGGTTGGTCTGGGCCAGGGCCAGTTGCCGCGCGCTCTGCGCGGCGGCGATCGCCTCGGGGAATTTCCCCGCCTCGGCGTATGCCGCCGCCAGCGTGCCGAGAATGGCCGGGTCGTTGCCCCCGGAAAGCTCACGGGCGCGCTGGGCCAGCACAAGGGCCTTGGCGCCGTCCCGAAGGGAACTGTCAGGCGAAGCGGCCAGTATCCAGGCCAGATTATTTTCCGCCGCGGGGAAATCCGGGCGTTGTTGAAGAGCCTCCTGGTAGTGGGCGATGGCGTCGCGAGCGTGGCCCGTTTGCAGAAGTGCGTTGGCCAGTTGGAACTGCGATTCCGAATCCGCGGGCGCCAGATCGACCGCCTTTTGCAGATAGGGCAGAGCGTCAGCGGCCAGCCCGTGTTGAAGAAGGACCGTGCCCATCTTGCGTTGCATGGCGGGTTTGTCCGGCTGGCCCCGGGCGGCGCTGTCGAAGCGGTCCAAGGCCTCGCCGACGCGGCCCTTGGCCAGGAGCGCATCACCCAGGCCGGATTGCACTTCGGCCAATTCGGGCCGCAAATCGGCCGCTTGTGTCAGCGCCTGCAGCGCCGGGTCGATGCGCCCCTGTTGCAGGAGGATTTTGCCAAGGTTGTTGTAAGCCAAGCCGAAGGCGGGCTGGAGAGCAATCGCATTGCGGAATTTCGCCGCCGCTTCGTCCAGTTTTCCTTGATTGAGCAGCGCGCAACCGCGGTTATAGTCGTCCAGCGCCGTTCGATTGGCTTGCACGAAGGCGCCCCAAAATGTGTTGGCATCGACGTAAATCCGGGCTTGCCGCCAGGTCAGAACGGCGCACAGCGGCAGCAGCAGCAAAGCCACAGGCAGCGCGCGCGGATGGGTTTGGATCGCCGCCGCGATCAGCGCCAGCGGTCCGATGATCGCGAAGTACTGCCAATGATCGGCCACCCAGGCCTCGCGCATGAACGAAATATCGAAAAAGCCGAGCACCGGGGAAAGCATCACGACATAATAACCGAACCCAAACAGGACGGCCTTTCCCCACCCGCGCCGCAGACACCAAGCGGCCACCAAGACCAGCGCGGCCAAAGCTGCAGGAACATAAGACAGCGGATTGGCGGCATTGATCGTCCATTTGGGATAAACCGAAAGCAGGCGCACGGGCAGCAACACTTTATAGAGGTAAAACCAGATTGCCCAGCCCGCCCCGGCCGTGCGGGCCGCCAGACCGCGTTGCGCCACCGCGCCCAACCCGGCGGCTCCGTGCTGAATCCACAAGGCCGTCACTACTCCGGCAGCCGCCAGCGCGAAAAACACGGACGAACGGAGCAAGTCGGCGCGCGTCAACCGGCCCCGTCGCCACAAGGCCGCGCCCAGCAGGACGGCGGGAAAGGGAGCCACGGCCGTTTTCGCGGCCAGGGCGAGCAGAAAGGCCCCGGCCGACAGCCAGTACCAGCGCCGGCGCCCGCTGTCCTCAAACGTCAAGTATAGCAATGCCGCCCCCAGCATGAACCCCAGCGCCATCGTGTTCTTTTGTTCCGCCACCCACGCCGCCGTTTCGACGTTGACCGGGTGGAGAGCGAAGAGCGCCGCGCCCAACCAGGCCCCGGCGATTTGCAGACGCCTCAGGACGCGCCAGAGCAACACGGCATTGAGGGCGTGCATGCAAAGATTGACCAAGTGATACGGAGCGGGGGCAATCCCCCACAAATGCCATTCCAACCACCACGCCGTCGAAACGGCGGGGACGAAATCGACAACCTTGGTGTACCAGACGCGCCACCAGCCGTCGGGTTGATGGAGCAGGGGATTATAGACAATCAACAGGTTGTCGTCCCATATAAAAAAGCCCCGCCAGATGGGCTGGTAAGCCAGCAGTGTCATCACGACAAGCAACGCCCCCGCCAGCCAGGCACGCCGGCCGGTCAAGTCCGCGTTAATGGCCATGAGCGCCTTCGCGATATGGCGCGCCGCTCTGGTACTGGCGCAGTTGGGCATCAAGCTCCTCCGCCAGCGGCCCGTTGGTTTGCTGGAGGGCGAATTGATAGGCATGGCGCGCGGTCGCGACCGCGTCCGCGTAATTTCCTGTTTCCGCGAAGGCGGCGGCCAGCGCGCCAAGGATGGCGGGATCCTTGGCCCCGGTGTTGGCCGAGGCGTTGCGCGCCAACGACAGCGCCTTGGCGCCATCGCGCAGCGCCGCGTCCGGGCAGGTGGACAGCACCCACGCCAGATGGCTTGCGGCCAACGCGAAGTTGGGGCGCAACGCCAGCGCCCGCCAGTAATGATCGATGGCTTGCGCCGTCCGGCCTTCCTGCGCCAGCGCGTTGGCCAGTTGATAATGTGCGTCGGCGAAATCTGGCCGCAACGCCACGACCTTCTGCAATCGTTCTCGCGCCTCGCCCCCCCGGCCCTTCTCCAGTAGCGCCTGGCCAAGGGTGTAGTTGTAATCGATGGAATCCGGTTCCAGCTCCGCCGCTTTCTCCAAACTTTGGATCGCGTCGTCGGCTTGGTGATTGGTCATAAAAGCGCGGCCCAGGTTGTAGTACCCCACGGCGTAGCCGGGCTGGCTGGCCACCGCCGCCTTGAAATGACCGATCGCCTCGGCCACCTGGCCTTCCTCCAAAAGGCCGCAGCCCAAATTGTTATGGGCCGGAGCGTAGCGCGGATTGGCCTGCAACGCTTCCTCCATGCAACGCAATCCGGCGGGCTTGTCTCCGTCGATGGCCAGCGTGCAGCCCAGGTTGTAGTAGGCCACATAGTTTTGGCGCGTGACTTCGACCGCATGCTTGAAAAGCGACTGGGTGTTTTTCCAATGCGACACTTGCAGCGGCGTCAACAACGCGCACGCTACCACCGCAAGCGTCCCGGCCAGGGCCGCCGCTTTGAGCCGAAACGGCTGCGAGGCAGCCCAGGATTGAAGTCCCCAGGCAACCATGATGAAAATCCCGATACTGGGAAGGTAGCTGTAGCGATCGGCCATGGACTGTTCGCCGACCTGCACCAGCCCAATGGAGGGAACCAGCGTTCCCAAAAACCAAAACCATCCGACCCCCAGCCACGGTTGCGCCCGCCACTGCCGCACAACCCATCCAGTGACCAACGCCAGCAGGCCGACCGCGGCAATCACCTTCCACGTGGGCAATGGGTCGTATGGGTAAAAGACGGCCAGGCCGCGCGGCCAGAATATCCGGCCCAGGTAGCGCGTGTAGGCCACGGGGAGATTGGCCAGACGCTCCCCCAGCGGGATTTTGGCCAGCGATGACACAGCGCCGGAGCGGTATTGCACCATGAAAGTGACGACGCAGCAAGCGGCCGCCAGTAAAAAGAACGGAATCTTTTCGACGACCCGGCAGGGACGCCGCAACGGCCAGTAATCCAGCAACAGCAATACGAACGGCAGGGTGACCAGCATCGGCTTGGCCATCAAGCCCAGCGCGAACAAAACAACCGCAGCCGCGTAATACCCCTTGATTTTCGAACTTTGATTCTTGAACTCCTCGGCATAGCGCGCGTAGGCCCAAATCGTGAGCATCCAGAAAAGCGCGCTCAGCACATCCTTCCGCTCGGATATCCACACCACCGATTCGACGCGCAGGGGATGAAGTGCGAAAAGCGCCGCCGCCAAAGCGCTGCGCCACAGGCCGCCCGTCAGCCGGCGCAACAGGACAAGGAGCAAGACCGAGTTGGCCAGATGAAAAAGCACGCTGCTCAAGTGGTGTCCAGCCGGCTGAAGGCCGTAAAGCTGGAAATCGACGATGTGCGAAATCCACGTCAGCGGATGCCAATTATTGGCGTCGGTCGTGCTCAATGCCCACTTGACGCTCTGCAAATTCAAACCCTGCTGAACGTGCGCGTTCCGCGTCACATAGTCTGTATCATCGTAGTAGAGAAACCCGCAATGCAACGCCGGCCAATACACCGCCAGAACCGCCGCCGCCAGCGCCAGCGGCACAACCCAACTTCCCCAGCGCAACCACAGCTTACTCATGGAAGGGGTGGCCGGCTTGGTATTGCCGCAGTTGGGCTTCGAGAGCCTCGGCCAGAAAACTGTTGGTTTGCGCCACCGCCAATTGCCGCGCCCGCTCGGCCGCCGCCGCTGCCTCGGAAAATCTTCCTGTTTCCGCGTAGGCCGCGGCCAGCGTCCCGGCGATGACCGGATTCTTGCCGCCGCTGTGCTCGTCGGCCTGGCGGGCCAGTTCGAGCGCGCGGGTGCCGTCGCGCACGCCGGGCGCCGTCGAAGTGGCCAGAAGCCAGGCCAGATTGTTGGCGGCCTGATCGTAGCCCGGACGCAGTTTGAGGGCTTGTTCGTAGTGAGCAATCGCCTGGCGGAGTTGGCCCGTTTGCACCAATGCGTTGGCCAGCTTGTAGTGAGCTTCAGACCATCCGGGCCGGCTCTGCAATGCCTGTTCCAAATGACCTTGCGCTTCCTGCGCGCGGCCCGTTTCCAGCAGCGCCTCCCCCAAGCCATACTGAATCTCGGGAACGGTCGGGTCCTGGGCCAGCGCCTTTTGGAAACTCTCCACCGCCACGTCCGGTTGGTGATTGGTCATAAACGCCCGTCCCAGCGTGTAATAAGCTTCGGGAAAACGAGGCATCAACGCCACCGCCCGCTCCAATGCAACCACGGCGTTGGATACCTGCCCTTGGTGCAAATAGGAATAACCCAGATTGTTGAACGTGCGGCAGCGAATCTCGCGCGAAACCCTGGACGGCGAGTTCTCCAGCGAAAGCAGGTAGCACCGGATGGCTCGCGGATAATTGCCCAGCCCCATCACCTCGCATCCGATGTTGTAGTAAGCCAGGTAGTTCTGTTTCGACGCTGCCGCCGCGTGGGAAAATAGGGTGATCGTGTCCTTCCAATAGCCCACCTGGCGGAAAGTCAGCACCGCGCACGCGCCCAACGCCAGCCCGCTGCTCACGATGGCCGTTAATCGCAGCGGCGGCCGGTTGGCAACCAGGTCGCTCAGCCCCCAAACCACCATAATCCATAGCCCCACACTGGGCAGATACGTGTAGCGATCGGAAATTGATGCGTCGCCCACTTGCACAAGGCCGATCGTCGGCACCAGCACTCCCAAAAACCAAAACCAGCCCACCGCCAAATAGGGCTGCTCCCGCACCCGCCACAGCGACACTCCCGTGACGGCCGCCAGCAAAACCACCGCCCCAATCACTTCCACCACCGGCCATTGCATGGTCGGATAAAATGCCGCCAGCCCCGACGGCCAGAAGCTCTTTCCCATATACCGCGCGTAGGCGACGGGCACATTGGCCAGGCGGTCGCCAATCGAGAACTTGCCCAGCGTCGCCACCACTCCCGCCCGATTCTGCACCTCGAATGTCACAATGCTGGAGCAGAGCGTCAACAATAGGAACGGGATTTTCTCAACGATCCGCAGCCCGCGGCGCAACGGCCAATAGTCCAGCAGCAGCAGCACGCACGGCAGCGTCACGACCATCGGTTTGGCCATCAATCCCAGCGCGAACAACACCAGCGCCGCCGCGTAATACCATCCGCGTTTCGGGCTTCCTGCTTTGCTTCCTTCCGTATAGTGGAAATAGGCCGAAATCGTCAGCATCCAGAAAAACCCGCTCAACACGTCCTTCCTCTCCGACACCCAGGCCACCGACTCCACCCGCAGCGGATGAAGCGCAAACAGCGCCGCAACCAACGCGCTCCGCCACAGCGCGCCCGTCATCTTGTTCAGCAGCAGCAACAGCAACACCGAATTGGTGATGTGCAGGAACACGCTCGTCAGATGATGTCCCGCCGCGTCCATGCCGTAGAACTGGAAATCGATGGCGTGCGATATCCACGTGATCGGATGCCAATTGCACGCATGGCCCGTCGTGAACGCCCATTTGACGCAGTCCCAGGTCACTCCTTTTTGAATGGCCACGTTCCGCTCGACGTAGTCCTGATCGTCATAATTAACGAAGGCATTCCGCGGCGCCTGCCAGTAAGCGGCCAGCACCGCGGCGGCCAGGATAAGCGCCAGCGCCCAAGCGCCGCGGCGGGTTCCGGTTTCCGTCATGGCCACTCATCATAGACGCGACGCCCAAAAAACAGAAGGCCGAACTGGGCGCGATTACCCGGATGTTTATGAGAGAGGGTGTGAGACAAAATTCTTCGCCGACCGGTTTTTGCGAGACAGAAGTAGATGCGACCCAATATACTCCTTTGGGGCCACGTTTGCCCTCTCTCCCCGCGTGCGGGGAGAGAGCCGGAGAGAGGGGACCCTTTTTCGTCACCTGAAGAATTTTGTCTCACACCCTATGAGAGATGACTGGAGTTTTCACCGTTGCGCGTTCGGTCCTTTTGCGGCTACATTATTAAATGATTAACCTTGCCGAGGTTCATCCGGGGCGGGATTCGGATTTTGTTACCCGTGTTCCCTTGCCGCCGGCGCGCCTGGACGCGCTCTCGCGCGACATCCTCGACCTCAAGCGCAGCCTCAACGCCGTCATTCTGGCCCACAATTACCAGGTGCCCGAAATCCAGGACGTCGCCGATTTCGTGGGAGATTCCCTCGGCCTTTCCCAGCAGGCGGCCGCAACCAAGGCCGATGTCATTGTTTTCTGCGGCGTTCATTTCATGGCCGAGACGGCCAAAATCCTCAACCCGGACAAGACGGTCCTTCTGCCCGACAAGGACGCCGGCTGCTCGCTGGAGGAGAGTTGTCCCGCTCCCAAGCTCAAGGCCTTCCAGGCCACAAACCCCAATTTCTACACCGTCACCTACATCAATTGCAGCGCCGAGGTCAAAGCGCTGAGCGATGTGATATGCACCAGCGGCAACGCCGTCAAAATCGTCAACGCCTGCCCCAAAGACCGCGACCTCCTCTTCGTCCCCGACCAAAACCTGGGCGCGTGGGTCATGGAACAGACCGGCCGCAAGATGACGCTGTGGCGGGGGAATTGTTACGCCCACGTCGAGTTCACCCATGCCGGCGTCACCCGCATCCGCCGCGATTATCCCGACGCCCCGCTGGTCGCCCATCCCGAATGCACCAGGGCCGTGCGCCTGTTGGCCGACGAAATTTGCTCGACTGAAAAAATGATTGACTATTGCAGGCGCAGTCCCGCCCCCGCGATTCTCATTGCGACCGAGGCGGGCATCATTCATCGCCTCCGCAAGGAGTGTCCGGGCAAGCGATTCATCCCCGTGCCGGTGGAGAACTGCCGTTGCAACGAGTGCAAATTCATGAAGATGAACACGCTGGAAAAGCTGCGCGACTGCATGGAGAACCTCGGCCCGCGCGTTGAGTTGGGCAAGGATATTATTGACAGAGCGCGCCTCCCCATCGAGCGCATGTTGCAAATCTCCGCCCGGTCCCCGGCCGGCGCCGGATAAAGGCCAAGAAGCTGGAGGGGTTTCATCTGAAAGGCCACGCACCCCTCTGCCGGCCTCGATCAACTCCGACGTTGACAGACAATGAATGGATGACTAAAAGTAGCACATGCCGACCGTTGACCATGCCGTAACGTCGCAACGTGGTGGCTCTGCCACGCAGCGCGCCAAATCGCCCCCCCTTGCGGCCTCGGAGTCAGTGCGACGAAAAACGAATGGCATCCACTACACCCCTACGCTGCTGGCCGCTTACCTTGCGCGGCAAATCGTTGCCAACTTGCCGGATGACCCGCCCGCCAACGGGTCGGTCTCTGTTTTGGACCCCGCCTGTGGTGAGGGCGAACTCCTTAAGGCGATTGCCGACGCCGCCCGGCCCGGTTTGCGAGCCAGGCTTGCCCTCACTGGATTTGATAAGGATGCCGTAGCCTTGCGTCAAGCTGAAGGGATCCTCGCCGGAGCTGGCGTTGCGTCCATCAATCTCGAATGCGTCGATTTCCTTTCGACCATCGCTCCGGCCTCATTAGGGCGGCAAATGGGATTTCAGTTTACAACGGAGAAGTGCGATCATCCGCGGATTGGAGTGCAATTCGATGCGATCATTTCCAATCCTCCCTACGTGCGGACCCAGGTGCTCGGCTCTGCCGCGGCGCGCGATCTGGCGCGGCGTTTCGACCTTGCCGGGCGTGTGGACCTCTATCACGCTTTCGTCAAAGGCATTACCCTGGCTTTGCGGGAAGGCGGCATTCTGGGTCTCCTGACCTCCAACCGCTTCCTTTCCGTCCAATCAGGTTTCTCCATGCGTGAATGGTTGACGGCTCATTTCCAACTCGTGCGTTTGGTGGACCTCGGTGACACCAAGCTATTCGAAGCTGCTGTTCTTCCGGCGGTGCTCGTGGCGTTGAAAAAAACCGGCGTTGCCGAACAGCACTGCGAATTTATCAGGGTGTATCAAACGGCGTCGCAAGGGAGCCTGCCCGCACGTGAGGTGGAGTCGGTTTTGGAAGTCCTCGATGGTTCCTTTTCAGGATACGCTTTTGCCTGTGGCTCGTGTTTCCAGGTTGAAACTGGACGTCTCAACGCTGCCGCTGACAGCGTCACGCCTTGGACCATGTCCAATGACAGTACCGATTCCTGGCTCTCCACAGTCAATGCCCATTCATCGGGAGTTTTCTCGGATGTCAGCAAGGTGTGCGTTGGCATTAAAACAACCGCAGATGCCGTCTTCGTTCGAGACGACTGGGATGCTCTGCCGGACGCCGTAAGACCCGAGGAAGAATTGCTCCATCCGCTCGTCACACACCACTTGGCGGCGCGTTGGCATCTGCCCGTCACGCGCACCGATGCCAGGCAGGTGCTTTATCCCTACGACATGAATAATCGCAATCGTACGCCGGTGGACCTGGCCGACTATCCATGCACCAGGCGCTATTTGCTCCAACACCGCGAACGCCTCCAAAGTCGCAGCTATGTCATTGAGTCCGGCCGGCAGTGGTATGAGATTTGGGTGCCTCATCGTCCGGCGGATTGGTCCCGACCCAAAATCGCGTTTCCTGACATCAGCGAGACAGGCAAGTTCTTCCTGGTCGAAGAGGGATGGATTGTGAACGGGGACTGCTACTGGGCGAAGCTGCTGCCGGGCAAAGACCTTTTCTGGCTCCACCTCATGCTGGCGGTGGCAAACTCCTCATTCATCCACAAGTTCTACGACCTCGCCTTCCATAACAAACTCTACGCTGGCCGCCGCCGCTTCATGAGCCAGTATGTGAACCGGTTTCCGCTGCCCAAGCTGGACCGGGCCAAAGGCATTCTTGACATGATGCCCGAGTTGCTTCATGCCTCTTCCACGCTGGACACGGCCCGCGTGGAGCGTTTTCAGGTGCAAGTGGACGAACTGGTCTGGCAAGCCTTTGGGCTATCCAAAGAAGTCGCGCGGTAGCGGAATTTGCAGCTTCGCGTTGACGATTTTGCCCTCGAACCGCTGGAAGAAGGAGAAAAAGTCCGCGCCGCGGGCCAGCACCACGTGGTCCAGCCGCACTTCATCGCCAACGATGGTCCCGTAGAACACTGCGTAGCGCACGTCACAGTGTCGAACCCGTGGCAGGAACTCCAGTGGGGCGCTGTCGTCGGGAGACACCAAACCGAGGTCAATCGTTGCTGCGGTCTGCAGTTTGATCTCCAGCAACTGCTCCCTCACGTCTGGAAAACTCCCGGTGTCGCGGTATGCCGTCATCCCTAATTCTTTGCACACGGCTTTGTGCAATGCGGCGCCCCGGTTTCGCTCCTGGTCAAGTCCCGGATCGCTTAACCGTTTTCCTGCCAGCGTGACCAGTCTGGTGTAGAGGGCATCGACGGAAAGGAACCTTCTGAAATCCAGAATGATCTTTCGTCCGCCACTCCGCTCCAGAGTGAGCGTCTGATTCGGAATCGCGCCAATGGCGTCACCGACGCCGTAGGCGTCCGACCGTGACACCAGGACCGAAGTGACGACGGGTTGACGGCTTTTGGCCTGGTGCTTCTTCGTCAACGTGCCGGTGGTGTCCAACCGCGCCAACACCTCTCCTGTCACAACTCGCACCCCTGTAACTTGGGACGCCTCGTCCAACCGTATGATAACGTAGCGCCGCGTCGGCACAATCTCCTCGTTCCAAATTTGCAGGTTGTTGGACTTCTGGACGTAGGTGTCAAAGTCTTGCCCGGGAAAGCGCGGTCTGGATTTTTTGAACGACGCCGGAACGGGGTAGCCGAGGATTTCGCAGATTTTGGACTTCAGGACCTTTGAGCGCGTGCGCAACGGGTAGTTTAAGTCGAATCCCATCAGCCCGCTTATTATAATGGACTCCAAATCACCGCTGGGAAGGTAGTATTCGGGAGATTCTCGAAGGGAATCGTAAATCGTGTGCCCGGACCTGGAGATGGCACCGTCACTGCCCGCAATCGAGGAATATTCCGGCGCCATAGCCTATTTCCTCGTGAGGAAATCAGCGGGAGAAACCCCGAATGCACCTGCGATGATGTCCAGCGTGGCCAAGGTGATGTTCCGTTCGCCGCGCTCCACAGCACCGATGTAGGTCCGGTGCAATCCGCACTTCTCTGCGCAGTCCTCTTGCGACCACTTCCGTTCAAGCCGCAGCCGTCGCAGATTCTCCGCGACAGCCTTCCCAGAGTCATGGCGTGCCATGGGTCTCTTATGCCCAAATGATGACTCTGTATCTACAGACTAAAAGTAGCACCGTGATCCACCCGTGGCTGTCAATTCTCTTGACGCTCCTCATTCCCGCGCGCCCGCCGCTGCCACCAATACACCGGCAACCCCAGCGCGATCAACCCCAGGCCCGCAATCGATCCCACCCGGTTGGTGCGCAGCGTGTTGCACACCAGCCACACCGCCACCAGCACAAACACCGCCGGCGTCACCGGGTAGCCCAGCGTCTTGTACGGACGCGGCGTCGCCGGCTGCTTTCGGCGCAAGACAAACACCGCCGCCGTCGTCGCCGCGTAGAAAATCATCCCCGCGAAAATCACGCAATCGGTCAGTTGATCGAACGTGGCTGACAACGCCAAAATGCTGGCCCAAAACCCTTGCAGAAAAATCGACAGCACCGGCACCGCGGAGTGATCATCGAGCCGGCCAAATTCCCGAAAAAACAATCCGTCCCGCGCCATCGCGTAGGGGATGCGCGCGCCGGTCAGGATCGAGCCGTTAAGCGCGCCGATGGTCGAGAGCAATGCGGCCACGGCCACCCACTGCGCCCCAAATCGCGGCAGGAAAGTCTGCGCCGCCTTTGCGGCCACCGGCAGGGCCGTGCCGTGCAGCGTTGAATTCGACGCCGCGATCTCACCCATCGGCAGCGCGTAGCAATAGGCCAGGTTCAACACCCCATACACCACGAGAACTATCGCCATCCCCGCGATCAACGCCCGCGGAATGTTCCGCCCAGGCTCGCGCACTTCCCCCGCCGCCATCGGCATGTTGTTCCAGCCGTCGAACGCCCACAGCGCCGACAGCATCGCCGCTCCAAAGGCCGGCAGCCCGCACCACGCCGCCGTCCCGGCTGGCGCCCGCAGATGTTCCCACCTCGCCGACGGCGCAAAAAAGAATACGCCAACGGCAATCGAGCCAATTGCCGCGACCTTCCCCAGCGTCAACATCGTCTGTACGCGTCCCCCGATGCTCACGCGCAGGCAATTGACCGCTGTAAACAGCAGGATGATCCCCACCGCGACACTCCGTTGCGACCACACCGAATGCAACGGCGCCAGCGCGGAAAGAAAAGTCGCGAACGCCGCCCCAAAACTGGCGATTGACCCGGTCGAACCAACCGTCAGCCGCATCCAGCCAAACAGGAATGCCGGCAGGTCGCCGTACGCCGCTCGCAAATAAACGTACTCGCCCCCGGCCGCCGGCAGCATCGCCCCCAATTCCGCGTAACTCAGCGCCCCCGCCAGCGAGAGCAGTCCAGCCGCCACCCACGCCAGCAATACCAGCGACGGCGTGCCCACCGCCTGCGCCATGCGCGCCGTTTTGAGAAAAACGCCCGTCCCGATGATCGTTCCCACAACCAGCGCCGTCGTCGCGCCCAAATCCAGTCCGCGAATCAGTTCGCGCTTGCTCATGGCCCGCCAAACACAAGCCGGCAGATCACCACCGACGCGATCACTCCGGCAAAGTCCGCCAGCAATCCCGCCGCCACCGCGTGCCGCGTGCGCCGGATGCCCACCGACCCGAAATAGACCGCGATCACATAAAAGGTCGTTTCGGTGCTGCCCAGTATTGTTCCGGCCATCATGCTGTAGATGGAGTCAGGCCCGTAGGTTTTCACAACGTCCGCCACCAGCGCAATGCTCCCGCTGCCGCTGAGCGGCCTCATCAACGCCAGCGAAAGCAGCTCAGGCGGAAATCGAAACAGCGCCAGCACGGGGTGGAGCGCCTTGGCCACCAACTCAATCCCATGCGCGCCCCGAAACATCCCCACAGCCGCCAGGATCGTCACCAAATACGGAATGATGCGGATGGCCACGCCAAATCCTTCCTTGGCCCCCTCCACAAATTCCTCATAAACCTTGATGCGCCGCAGCGCCGCGTAAAGAGGAAAAAACGACAGAAAAAACGGTATCGCCAGCAGCGAAATAGCTCTCACCATCCTCGCAAACGTCCCGCTCTCCGGCGCCGCCCCGCCAAAAAACGCCAGCCTGATGAACAGAAAAACAAAAAAGCCCCCAAACACCATCAGCGCCACTTCCCCCCATCGCGTTACCGCCGCCGGCGCCGCCGTCTCCGCTGCGACCGGCTTTGCGTCAGCGGCCACCGCAATCTTCGGCGCTTCGTCCGCCTCGGCCGGGTTGGGCCGGAAAACCGGCAGCTTCTCGAATGTTTTGACCGCGGTCAAACCGACGCATTGCGAAACCATCGTTGCCAAAAGCGCCGTGCCCACAATCGCCGTCGGGTTCCTTCCCCCGGCCGCCGCCAGGATCGCCACCGCCGTCGCCGGGATAAGCTGGACCGACGCGGTGTTGATCGTCAGAAACGTACACATTGCGTTGGTCGCCGTGCCGGGAATGGGATTGAGCCTCTGCAACTCGGTCATCGCGCGCAATCCCAGCGGCGTCGCCGCGTTGGTCAACCCCAGCATGTTGGCCGCGATGTTCATCACGATCGCTCCCATCGCCGGGTGCTCGTCCGGCACGTCCGGAAACAACCACCGCAGCACCGGTCGCAATGCCCGCGCCAGCCAAAAGATCAACCCTGACTTTTCCGCCAACCGCATGACTCCCAGCCAGACCGTCATGATCGCCGAAAGCGGCAGCGCAATGTCCATCACCGCCGTTTTCGCCATGTCAAACGCCCCCTTGATCACCTCGTCCAGACTATTATTGCATCCGCCAATGACCACCGCCGCGACCACCAACGCGAGCCAGATGTAATTCAGCATGGGCGGGAATGGCTAACGGTCTTTTTGCGTCGCCGGCGGCGCATTGCTCAATTCCATCCGCGGCAGCCGCCACTCTTTTTGGCGCCGCTGATACTCTGTTTGGGGCAGTTGCACCAGAATCGGATTGTATTGCGGATCCAGCCACGCCAGCAAGCTCTCCATCGCTCCCAAGCTCATCGCCGTGCAGCCGCTGGTAGCTTTCCCAGGCCCCTTCCAAATATGCATGAAAACGCACGAACCGGCCCCCGGCACGGATGGAAAACTGTTCTGCTCCACAAATACCCCCAGCCGATATTCGTCATCGCTCATCAGCATCTTCTCAGAACTCTTCCAATCCGGCTCCTTCACCGAGCGCCGGTCCACGATGATGTTGTAAGAAGTTGAATTGGTGTCATCGACGCACTCCAGCGTCTGGATGCATTGTACGTATGGCAATTTGATCGCCCGCACCGCATCGGGCGGCGCGTACCCAAAGGCGTATGACAAATGGTATATACCGGCCGGACTGCGGCCATCTCCCTCCTTCTTTTGCGGGCCGGGCTGGGGCAGGGGATGCCAGCCCCGCCCCCAACCCAGCCCCCCGCGGCCCACCACGACCGGCAACGCCGGGCCGGCGGCCTGCCAGCCATGTTCCTTGCGCTCAAAGCGTTGCATCACTCCGTCGCTCCCCTCCCAATCCTTGGTCGTAACCACCACCATCTGCTGCGAAACCGAAACCGACTCCAGGCTGGGGTATGGCGCCTGTGCCTCAACCCGCCCTGGCAGCAAGAACAAAGCCAGGGGCATGTAACCTTTGGGTGTCATAAACTTCACAATCAATTGACAAATGAGCGTTTTGTCATGCACGATCTTTTATCTCAGGATGGCGTGAGTAAAAAGGGCAAAAACATTTACTATTTGCTCCCCGGTCAAGGACACGGAGCGCGCAGACGATGGTTGCGCAACATTATTGTTGCCATTGTCGTGGGCGTGTCCCTTTCCGGCTTGATGTGGTGGTTCTGGTGGCTGTTGTCCTCTTGATTCCATGGGGCGGGACGGTTTCATTCTCCCCGTCCGCGCGCCGCCGCCATGATGCAGACTCACCCCCGCCGCGACCAAAGATAAACCCCGGCGATGATCCCCACGGAGGCCGCGCTCATCCACAACGGCGAGCTGATAAAATAAGAAACCACGATCAGCGCCACGCCCCCCGCGAACGCCGGCCCCGACCGTTGCCTCCTCCCATAAATCAAGAACCCAGCCCCGATCGCTCCCCAAATCAGCGACGCCAACAGCGTCCCTGAATCAAGCGAGAACGGCAGCGACGGCAACGGGCTGTTGCTGGAATCATCCATCGCTCCCAGTGTGGCATGGTCGTGGCAATTCGTCAGGCACTATTCTCGTCCGTGAAAGTCCATCCGCTTCTGGCCTCCGGCAATCAACCCCGCCGCGCCCGTCCACAAAGTCCACTCAGTCCACCCCGTCCACGCTGTCAGGACAACCCATGGGACTTTCGAGCTTGGCCTGGACAGCACTGGATGTGGGCGGCCCGTGTGTTGAGGCGTTCGGATGGATATCCGTGTCAATCCAGTTGATCCGTGGTTTAAATAAATCTTCAAAAAATGCGTTTTTTCCCCCAGTCGGTTTTTCCCCCTCGTGGAAATGTGATCAACTCCTGCGCGTGAGCACAAATATGCCTGCCCACCGTAGCTTTAGCGTAGGTGGGTCCATCGCCCGGCGCCGGTCGCCGGGCCGCAACTGCAGCCGCGCGCGCCGCGCCGCAGCGCACCCCATTGTCGTCGCAAATTGGATTTTCTCGCGCAGAGGCACAGAGTTCGCAGAGGAAAGAGGAATAATGATTGCCTTCTCTGCGCCCGCAGCGGCTCTGCGCGAGCCTCCCTCTCTGCCATGCCCAAAAATCCTCAAAAACCCCAGCAATTGCTGCTATTTGCGACCGTTTGCCACCGATTGCCGCCCATCGCAAATAGCCCCTGTCCCGCCAACTTGTCCCGAAAAAGCCTTGGCGGCGGAGCAAGCCTCCCCGGCGCGCAGCCGCCCCCCTTGTTTCGTCCCTTTCGTCCTTTCTCGTCCCTTCCACAACTACTGGCACTTCGACCAAGCAGACTTGAAAAAGCGAATCGACAACAGGATCGCCCGCTTGCTTCTTTCCCCTGGCCGCTGCCTGCCTATGCTCCCGTCCATCAAGCTCTTGTGCTCTTCGCCAAAGCCCAACCCACCGCCATCGCCGTTAGGACAACCTTTAAGGGATTCGCTCTATTCCCAGTTTTTTCAACTCTATTCTCAAAGATTCACGGACGTAGTATTGACACACAACTCATTGCCCCAGAGCCGCATGCACCTAAAACAAGGCCAGTTCCATTAGCGAATCTTATCAATTTTGAAACACTATTTTTTATTTTCTCGCGTTTTTATGAACGACAAGCATCCTCCTTTTCCCCTGCCATTACCTAACGGTTCAGCCTCCGCGTTCCCCTTGTGTGCCGGAGCGTCACCCGGAGCGGTCCTAGCGCCGGGCGCGCACGTCCAGCGGGTCGCTGGTGGAGGGCGGCAGCCCGGCGGCGGCTTGACGCAGCAGGGCGGCGTGCTCCGCCAGGCAGAGCAGCGCGGAAAGGCCCTCCTGTTGCCATATCAAAACGTATCCGCGCCCCTGAAGGTCTTCGACGCGCAACCGCTCGGCGCCCAAATCCAGAATCACGTAATCGACCTTGTACTGGCGGCAGAGCCGGAACCAATCGCCTTGATGATCGAAGAAGTCATTGTTCAGATCGAAGGTCGTTTCGGGATAAGTCGTCTCGTAGCGGCCATCCATCGACACTTTAACGGCGGGATAAGCGAAAGAAACTGGTTGTGTTGGTAACCGGAACAGTAAAGACATATTGATTGCTTTGCGCAACCACATTGGTTTGGACCAGCCAGATGGACGGCTGCAATCCGGCACCGCCGCCGGCGGGGAGCAGATTGGTCGTGGATTGGAGTTCGTAGCCAGTGAAAGACAATGGCCAGGAAAGCACCACGGCGCCTGCAACCATGCCAATGCTCAACGTCGGAATGGGGAATTCATAAGCCCCAATGTCGGGTGCCAGGCCGTAGTACTGGAGACTGACACCCTGCGCGGCCGCCCAATTCAACGGCTGATCCAAGGTCAGGATGTTGTTGTCGTAATCCACATGGGTGATACTCGCCGTTCGGGTTCGACCTTGAAGCTGGATCACGTCGCCCTCGACTCCGGGAATTCCATAACCATCCTGAAAATAGCCCGCATCGAGCACCGCCAGATTGGTTCCGCTGCCCGCCGCCGCCGCGCTGGTAAGGAATGCGCCCGCATCAATCATCGGGCTGGCGGGCTGCAAGTGGAAGTCATAGTTGGTGGCGTTGACGAATTGGGGGTCTGCCTCCAGAGAGGCCAGCACCACACCGGGATAAAGATCCGTGAATTGAGAGATGGTGAAGCCGTTATTGAACTCCAGCTCCATGACAGCCTGGCCCGCGATCTGAAAAAGCAGATCATTATTCTCGAAAAGATCCTGTCCAACCATGGACGCTCGAAAGACAATCTGGCCTGGAGTGGTCACGGTGCAGTCGTTAACGCAGCCTTGGTTGCCAAAAAGGATATTATTCAGGAAAACGTCGTTGGTGTCGCCGTCCCAGGTCGCAATGCCTGGGCCGACGTTGGTATAAAAATCGTTGTTATAGACGCGATTGCTGACATTGAACAGGGATTCGTCGGCATAGATTTGCATGCCTAATCCCACGTTGCAATTATAGAAGAAATTGCGCCGAATGATTCCTTGCTGGCCGCCGTATTGAATGCCGTTGCCGCCCGAGGTGCTATAGAAATTGGTGGTCAACGCAAATGTATTGTCCTCGATCACATTGTGCTTGGTCGCGTCGAACGCATTGGACACCGCGTGCGTATCGACACCGCAGTCATAGACCTCCCCGATTTTGTCCTCTGTATTCGAGAAAAAATTGCTGCGGATGATGTTATAGTTGCCGCAGCGAATCCCAAAGATGCTGTGGCGGGCCTGCATGATCGTGTTGCCCTGGGCCAGATTATAGTCTGAGCCGATGAAAGTCAAGTTGTCTTGTCCGTCTTCGATGTCATTGTTGAGAACCAGATTATAGTAGCTCTGAACAAAGCGGACGTTGCCGGTCGTTCCCGTCGCCGGTGTATGTTTAAAAACGCAATTCTCGACAATGTTGTTGCTGGCATTGTCGGCCTCCAGCCAAAAGGTATTCGTATCCTCCACGTGGAGACCGTCAATGATGACGTAGCTGCATCCGGAAATGTCAATGGCCGGCATATCGGTCGCCGGGAGAGAGAAATAAACCAGCTCCGAGTCATAATTCTGGAAGGTGATGTAATTGCCAGGAGTGCCCGAGTTACCGGGAATCAGTTGCTCGTCGTAAGTGCCTGCACGAATGAAAACCGTGGTCCCGGCTGTTGCCGCGGCGGCCGCGGCAGCCAGGGTCGGGTAGCACGTGTTGGTCCCGGTTCCACACGAGCGCAAGATCGGATCATACGTAGCGCAGGAAGTTGAGAGTTGGGAATCCACATAAAAAACGCTTTGCGCACTCACTCCTTCCACCAAGGCGAAAAGCCCTGTCGCCGCCGCCGTTACAAAAGACAACACCTTCACCACAATAGTATGGCACAGAAAACCGGAGGATGCCAGATGCGGGTCAGGACTCTGTTCTCAGCTTACAAAACTCCGCACCAGGTCGGGAAAGGAGCAGTCTTGGCAGAGGGCGTTGGTCTGATTGCAGAAGTCATGGATGATTTGCAGCAGGCCCTGCTGGCCGGCGGCGGTTCGCAATCGGACCGATGGCTGCCCGCCAAGCAACCGCTGCCGGGCCAGGCGCAGCCGCGCGTTGTCCTGGGCCGCGGGCCAGAGCAGAAAGCGGTCCTCGGCCGTCCGCGCCAAAGGCTCGTTTTTTCCGGCGCGCGCCCGGGTCCAAAACCAGGGCAGAATGACGTTAATCGCCAGGTCTGTCGCGCGGGATTCGCCCAGCAAGGGCTGGGGCATGGACAGGCGCGGGGTTTGAAAGCCCCAATGCCAGGACCAAAAATCGTCCAGAGGCGGTTGCAGGCAGGCCAGCAAGGAATCGGGCAGAATGCCGGCGGCCTGCTCGGCGGTGAACCACTGTTCGAGTTTGTCCATGAAATCGCGGGCCGCCAGCCAGTGGGCGGCCAGGGCCAGGCGGCGTTGAGGCTGGTTGGCCGGGCGCAGGCCGTAGAGCCGCCAGAGACTTTTGGGCAGTTGCACGCCGTGGAATTTCTCGCGCTCGCGCCACCAATGGTCCCACAACCCGCGCGCATAATCTCCTGGCTCGCCGCCGGTGGCGGCCAGGAATCCGCTTACGCCCAGCAAGCGGGCCTGCAAGGCGTGGAGGGTATCGCCGGCTTCGCGCAGTTGGGGCAGCAATTCGCCCAGGCGCTGCATGGCCCAGACGTTTTGTTTATAGCCCAACGCTCGGAAGATGCCTTCCCACAAGGCCTGCTCCCAGCCAGCTTGGCGGGCGCGGTTTTCCAATTCGCGGGCTTTGCGCTGAAAGCGGACCAGGGCGGCTTGTTGCAGCAACTGGTCCATTTGCTCCCGATTCAACTTTCCCAGCGGGGCGGAACAGGCCCCGCGCAAGCTTTCGGGCCAGTGCTGGACGCCGCCGGCGCCGGCCCAGGTTTGCATTTCGTTTAGCGGCATGTCCAGGAACGGCTCCAACGCCAGCGCCGGGCCGGCGGCGGAGGCGCCCGCGTCCGCCGTCCAGATTACGTGCAAAATGACGTTGCCGAAGGCGGGATTGCGGTCGTGATGATGGGCCTGCCAGTTTTGGGGGATCAAATCGACCTCGATGTCGCCCGAGCGTGGTTCGTCCTGGCCGAATTGGAGGACAGCGGCGCGGAAATCAGGGCCTGGCTCGTGATTCCAGAAGCCGGGATGGAGCACTCGCAACGGCTGGCCATCGAGGGTGCGGAGGTCCTCGCGGCGCAGGCGCTGGTGGTGCCAGACGCTTTGGAGCAGGCGCTCCGGAGGATGGGGGGAATCGCGCTCGCGCAAGAGGTATTTGGCCTCCTGTTGCGCGCGCCATTGAGCGTAAAAATCCGGGCGGGGTGCGCTCACGTTCAATCCTTTTCAGGCCGGCAGCGGCCAAAGTCAAGGAGTAAACTGATTGCCTTGGCGGCGATTTTTGAAGGTGTTTGGGAGAAGATCACCATGAGGTTGAATTGGATGGGGGAACGGTTAAAGATGGGAGCCGGATGAGACGGTTTCTGGTTTCGTTTCTGGCGGCGCTGTTTTTGGCCGCGCGCGCACACGCGGGCGGGGAACTGGAGTATCGTGACGGCGGCATTATCCGGGGGCGGACGGACAAAAGGGAAATCGCTCTTGAGTTTACCGGCGATCAATTTGTGGAAGGCGGCCCGGTGATTCTCGACCAGTTGGCGCGCCATCGGATCAAGGCCTCCTTTTTCTTGACCGGCCGATGTTTGCGCAAGGCCGAAAACCGCGCGCTAATCCGGCGCATCATTGACGATGGGCATTATCTAGGCCCTCATTCGGACAGCCATCCGCTGCTCTGTTCGTGGGAAGCGCCGAAAAAGACGCTGGTGAGCAGGGAGTTTTTTCTTAATGACATGAGAAGAAACCTGGAGGCGATTGAGTCGCTGGGCGTGCCGCGGGCGGCGGCCCGCTATTTCATTGCGCCTTACGAATGGTACAACGCGGAGATCGCCGCCTGGGCGGCCGAGATGGGGCTTGTGCTTGTCAACTTCACGCCGGGCACGCGCTCGACAGCCGATTACACCGAGAGCGGGGCGACGAATTACGCAAGCTCGCGGGAGATACTGGAGAGCATCGAGGGGCGGGAGCGGCAAGTCGGGGCCGCCGGCTGGCTGCTGCTCCTGCACCTGGGCGCCGGGCCGGGCCGGGCGGACAAAATGCACGACCGGCTGGGCGAACTGATCGGGTATTTCCAGGGACGGGGTTATCAATTTGTGCGGATTGACCAACTAGCGGCGCCCGACCTGGCCACGCCGGCATCCAAGGTCAAATGATCGAAGTGAAGGGATAAAGCGGGGCCGGAAATCGATTTCGAAAACCTTGCGCGAAGCCGTTGGTTTCGGCGGTCATAAACCGGCAGTGGCGGAATTTGTGAATAAACGGCGAATAAGATTTAATAACTGGAGCTTTGCGTCGATTGGCCGCCCGGAAATGCTTCACCCCATGTCGAAGAGCAGTCACGCTGAAATCACGGCGCCGTCCGTCCACAACTGGCGGACGAGCGATGAGGACGAAATCAACCGCCGTCGCATCCGGGCGCGGACCGAGTCGTTCAAGATCGACAATACCGATCTGGCGCATCCGATCTTTTCCAACTTCCGCGTGCAATCGGGCAGCGGCTTGACCTATTCGGTCGAGGTGCGCGACTTGGGGCGCCGGCAATTCGCGTGTGACTGCGTGGATTTTCGCATCAACGGGCTTGGAACCTGCAAACATATCGAGGCGGTGCTGCTGCACCTGGAAGCGCGGTTCAAGCGGCTCTTCCTTGCCGCGTCAAACAATGAATCGGGCCGGCTCGATGTGGTGCCGGACGCGGCCCATGAAAGCATCCGGTTGATGAATGGCCACGGGCCGATGCCCATAGCGTTGCGGCGGTGGTTCGGCGAGGACGGGGCGCTGAAGGAGGGGCCGCCCGAAACGGCGATCGAGGAGTTGCGGCGGCTGGCGGGGGAAGTGCCGCAATTACGGCTGTCGCAGGAATTGGAGCCGTGGCTGGAGGCGCGGCGCCGGGCAGTCGAGCGCAAGCAGTTACGGCGGGAGTACGAATTGAAAGTGCAAAGCGGCGAATGGCCCCTGCACGAAACGACCGTCCCGCTGTTTCCCTACCAGCGGGAAGGGATGCTGCACCTGGCGTTTACGGAGCGGGCGTTGCTGGCTGACGAAATGGGCCTGGGCAAAACCATCCAGGCGATTGCCGCCTGCGCGCTGCTGAACCGATTGGGCAAGGCCGCGCGCGTGCTGGTGGTCACGCCGGCCTCGCTCAAGACGGAGTGGGAGGAGCAAATCCAGCGCTTCACGACGCTGCCCTACCAACTGGTCTATGGCGGGCGGGCCGCGCGCCTGGCGGCCTACGCCGGGGCGCCGTTTTTCACCATTGTCAACTACGAGCAGATGCTGGCCGACGCGCTGGAGGTCAACGCGCGGCTCAAACCGGACGTGGTGGTGCTGGACGAGGCGCAACGGATCAAGAACTGGAGCACCAAGACAACGCAGGCGATCAAACGGCTGCGGAGCCGCTACGCATTTATCTTGACAGGTACGCCCATCGAGAACCGGCTGGACGAGCTTTACTCGCTGATGGATTTTCTGGACCCCCGCCTGCTGGGGCCGCTGTTCCGGTTCAACCGCGAGTATTACGACCTGGATGAGCGCGGGCGGCCGGCGGCCTATCGGAACCTGGCCAAGCTGCACGAGCGGATCAAGCCCCAGATGCTGCGGCGGCGCAAGGCGGAGGTGGAAACGGAGCTGCCCGAGCGCACCGACCGCAATTACTTCGTCCCCTTGAGCCCGGAGCAGCAGGCGGCCTACGAGGAGCACGCCGGGGTGGTGGCGCGATTGACGGCCATCGCGGCCCGGCGCCCGCTGAGCCAGCAGGAGTCGGACAAACTTCTGCGGCATCTGGGCATGATGCGCATGGTATGCGACACCGATCACATCCTCAACCCCGAGCACCGGGCGTGCCCCAAGTTGAAGGAACTGGAAAAAATCCTGGAGGAATGCCGCGACAACGCGGATGTCAAGTTGATTGTATTTTCCGAATGGGAACGGATGCTGGAATTGACGCGGGAATTGTGCCGGCGCCTGGATTTGGGATTTGCCTGGCACACCGGCAGCGTGCCGCAGAAGCGCCGGCGGGCCGAGATCAACGCGTTCAAGAGCGACCGGCAATGCCGGGTGTTTTTGAGCACCGATTCGGGCGCGTCCGGTTTGAACCTGCAAGACGCCAGCGTCGTGATCAACTGCGATTTGCCGTGGAACCCGGCCAAGCTGGAACAGCGCATCGCCCGGGCCTGGCGCAAACACCAGAGCCGGCCGGTGACGGTGATCAACCTGGTATCCGAAAACACCATCGAGCATCGGATGCTTGACACCCTTTCCCAGAAGCGGGCGCTGTCCGACGGGGTGCTGGACCTCAAGGGGGACCTTGGGGAAATCAAGCTGCGCAGCGGACGGCAGGCCTTTCTGGCCAAGCTGGAACAGTTGATAACGCCGGCCAAAGCGGGCGAGGAGAAGGCGGCGGCGCCGACTCTTGCGGCTGCGTTGCCGGCCGACAGGTCGCTCGGCTTTGCCCAGGCGGCCCATCAGCGGGTCAACGGCGCGCTGTTGAGATGCGAGGAGCGGTATCCGCAGGAAGGGCAGCACTCGGTTCTCTTCGTGGTGGTGGAACGGGACGTCGCCCAATGGCGCGAACGGCTCAATTTGCTCCACCAGGATTACTTCGGACCCGGCCAAAGCGACCCTTTGGCTCCGGTGCGTCTGGAAGTGATCGACCGGGCGACGGACGAGGCGTTGCAGCGTCTGATTGAGGCGGGGCTGGTCGCGAAGACCACGCGCGCCAGGCGCGCGCTGTGGCCGCCGGACAACTCGACGACCGCCCCGCCGCCATTGTCGGAGGAGGAACGGGGGAAAGCGGGATTGTACCGCGCACAGGCGGCGCGCAAACTGAAAATGGCCGGCGTGCTGGCGGGCGGGGATTTGGGCGAGGAAGCGCGCGCGGCGTTGATGGAGGCCATCGAACCATTGGGGCGGGCGCTGGCGGTGGAGAACCGGATGCCCGAGCCGCAGTCGCTGGAAGACGCGCTGCTGCCGCCGTTGGGAACAGCGTGGAAGGAGGCGCTGCCGCTGGTCAGGACTTTCCTGCGGGAGGCCTCGCATCCGGTGCCGCCGTTGGTGGCGGCGTTGGGGCAGGTTTAGAAGGGTCATGGGTTGTTGTCGTTCATAAAAACGGGGGAAAATCCAAAATAGTGTTAATAGTTGAAAAGTTTTGCTAATGGTGGCGCCGTCCGGTTTTGTTGCAAGTGGCTTTGGCACAATGGGTTGGGTCTTGCGGGCCGGTTGGCAATCTTTTGGAAATAGAGTTGAAAAACTGGAAATAGAGCGAATCGTTTAAGGGCGCCGCGAGGAGCAGGAATGGGTGGAAAAGGGACGAAAAGGACCAAAAGGACGAAAGGGGTCGGAAAGGTATGAGGCCGGAGATTGTAAGGCTTCCACCTTCGCTAAAGTCACGGTGGGCTCGCGAACGGCGCCGGGCGATGAACCCGCCTTCGCCAAGGCTACGGCGGGCAAGCATATTCGTGCTCACGCGCAGGAGTTGATCACATTTTCACCTAGGCAAAAAACCGACTGGGGGAAAAAGCGCGTTTTTTCCGAAGATTCTTTTGAGAGGCAGGGAATGGCTCGCGCGCAGAGGACACAGAGATGGCCGGCTGGGTTGCGAAACCCGCGTTCTACCGGGCTTCCAACTCGAATGCGCCGCTTTGGTTGGTGCCCGCGAACCAGCCGGCGGCTTTGAGCGAGGGGTCGGCCAGCGCGCCCTGCAACACCACCCCCTGGGCCGTTATGTTGGCCTTCGCGCCGGTCGGTCGGAAGCTTACCGTCATCGTCCCGCTGGCCGGAGTGAATGTCACGATGAGTTGATTGGTCGGAGGGGCCGTGTAGCTCAACTTGTTCGAGAGGACGGTGACGTTGGTATAAACCAAATCAATGCCCTGGCCGGGATCGGTGATGGTGAGGGTGCCGTTGGTCAGGGCCAGGATGTTGGTGGCCGATGGCACATAGACCGAGCCGATGATGTTGGTCTGGAAGGTGAATCCGTTGGAATAGAGCACCCTGGATGTGGTGGAAAGTTTGAACCAAGTCAGATCGCCTTGGACGGTTTGGGGCGGAACATTGGTGAAGTTGAGCCAGCCAAAGAGCACGTTGGTCCCGGGAGAGTACGAATAATAGATGGGAACGAATCCATCCTTGGAGATGGGCGTGGAGAGGGAGCTGATGGTGGTGTTGTCGGCCAAAGAGCCGGTGAGGACGGCGGTACCGGCCAGATTGTTGATGAACTCGGCGACGCTGTAGCCGCCGGGCGAGGTGGCGGGAGCATTCGAGCCGGGGAGCACGAGAGTGTATTTGCCGGCGTAATTGGAGGCCTTGATCGTGGTGCCATTGAAATAGGCCAAGTCGGCAATCAACCCCGAAGGGCCGGCCCAATTGGAGGCATCGACCGAGCCGGTCATGTAATCCGCCGGCGGGCTGAGGTTAAGATCGATATGCAGGGTAAGGGTGAGAGGTGATTTTCCCTTTCGAGTGATGTTGGTCACGGAATTGCCATTGAGGTCAAACGCGCCGCTGAAAGAGGAAGGACCTCCATCCAGCTTCAATACAGCGCTATAGGCGCCCTTGCCGCCCGAGGCGATGGTGACGGTGGCAAATCCCGAACTTTGTTCGGTCACCGGGCTGCCAGCATTGGTCTGGCAGAAAAGTCCGTTGTAGGTGCCGTAAATGGCGAGGAAGGGATTGGTGACGAAGTTGGCTTGCAAGACCAGATTGGACTGCATGGCGAACTTCAGGACCGGATTGTTGGAGACAAAGTTTTCACCGCCGCTAGCCACCCAATTGGAGAAAATCCAATTATGGCCCGGCGAGGCGTTAAGGGTGTAGTTAGTCCCGATGGCCAGCAACTTGCCGTTGTCGATTGGAGTGATGGAGCCGAGGCCATTGGTCTTGACAGTCAACGTGGCGCTGGGGATGTAGGTGAAGTGAACGGTGTTGGTGAGGGAATAATTGGCGCTGGTATCGACGGCATAGGCTTGAAGGTTGTTGGAGCCGGGGGCGGGGGTGACGGTGGCGGTCCAATTGGTCCAATGATTGGTGGGGACCGCGTTGGACCAACCGTCGTTGTTGAGCTGATATAGGACGTTGGAAACGGCGACATTGTCCGCCGCCTTGCCGGTCACGGTGAAGACGGCGTTGCTGACCCGCAGATTGGCCGTCGGTGACAGGATGGTCAGTGTTGGCCGAGTCGTGTCCCGGTACGCGCCCGTGGCGAGGGTGATTTGGTTGCTGGCAATGCTGACGGCTTGGTTGGAGGGCGTTGCGAAGCCGGAAACGGATTTGAAGGAGAGGGCGTGATTGCCCACCAGGAGATTGCTTACCGTCACCCCGCTATCATGAAACGCTCCGGCATCCACCCGCCACTGCGCCCCGTCGTTGACGGCGGCGGGCGGAGAGAGTGTCACTTGCAAGGCGCCCGTCACGACGTACACGAAGCTGACGGTGTTGGTGGGGGAAAAGGTGCCGCTGGTGTCCAGGGCATAGGCGCTGATGGTGTTCGTGCCCGGGTTGAGAGTGACGCTGGCGGTCCAATTGCTCCAAGAGTTGGAGGGTGTGGCGAGCGTCCAACTGTTTGTGTTCAATTGATAACAGACACAGTCCACAGCCACCTTGTCCGTGACGGTGCCTTTGAGCAGAAGAAGCGCATTGCTCATGGTCTGGCCGGATTTGGGCGAGGCGACAGTCAATTGGGGATTCCCCTTATTCACAAGGATGTAATTACCAACCGCTGTAGTGGTTAAACCGTTCGAAATGACAACGATTTGATTCGATGGAACGACCCAATCGGACATGGGTTTGAACGAGATGCTGTGATCCCCCTCTGGCAGATTGGTAACCGTCGCTCCGCTGTTCTGCCATGATGCGCCATCGACCTGCCATTGCGCCCCGGCGCAGATCGCTGAGGCGGGGCTGATGGTCACATTCAGAGACCCGACGAGGGGAGCGGGTAATACCACCAGGCTGACGTTAGTGGTTACGCTGGCGCTGCCGTAATCCGTTGTGTTGTTCGGGGTGAACGTGACGGAAAGGGTGTAGGTGCCCACGCTCAAGACAGTTCCGATCGCCGGATTGTAGATGTAGTTGCCAGAAGTGCCATCGGTAATCGCTGGGACTGCGGCATCGAGTTGATTGGGACCGAGGGGTGTGCCGAAGGTGATGGGGGCTGGCGTGGCCCAAGACAGGGCAAGGGTGTAGAAGCTTGTCAGATTCGTGACAGTCTCAGGCACCGCCGTTACCGACCGGTTGGCCGGCGAATTCCACCCGGCAATCTGCTTGAACTGCAATTGCACAGGGTTGGTCGAAGTCACCGGAAAAGTGGATGGATTCTCGGTTGAATAGTAAGCACTGGACAGAGTTGACAACTTCCAAGCGCCTCCGGCCTGAAACGCGGCTGGCGGGGAAATTGTCACTTCCACAGCGCCCGGGTTGACGGCGATGTTCTGGCTGGCAAGCATGAGAACTCCGCCGCCAACGCCCTGGATTGTTGCGAAAACCGGCGCCCCGCCCAAGCTTACGGCTTGGGCGTTGGTGATGAGGTTCACGACGTTGCTGTCGATGGCCCGCACGGCGGACGCATAAGGAACCGTTCCGTTGAACAACGTGCCCAAATAGACGCCGGCTGGATAGTAATAGCCATTGAACTGCACGTAGAAAGGGCCGCCGGTGTTGCCGGGATAACTTAAAAACCACGACGCCGTATAAACCTGCTGGTCATTCACCGCGTTCGTGGCCAGGCTCAATGGGTATGGATACGGACCGATCTTGTACATCTGGCCCGGCACGACGCCGGGCACTTGGAACAGGGAACCATCCACAGGATAGCCGACCAACCCCTTGTTGGCCGTCCTGGTCAGCCAGGAATTCGGGGTTGCATCCGAAGCTAAACAGCCTCCATAGCCACCGCCCGCCACGGGCGATTGAAAATAGAGGGCGGCGACATCGAAGTTGCACGACTGCGGACTGGATTGGCCGGGGAAGAGACCGCTTTTGAGATCGTTGGTTCTTGCCGACGCATAGCCGCCGAGGAGCAGCCAGCCTCGCGCCGCCTGCGGTTGGGGCACGAATTGCGGCGCCTCCTCCCGAGCATACCACCAGGCCTGGCTGACATAGGACAGGGTCTGATCATTGAACACCAGGTCCGCAGCTGTCAATACGACACGGTCCCCCACTGCGACCCCGCTGCCGTAACCGACATCGGTTTCCAGTTGTCCATTGAAGCCGTAGGGAGCAATGGCCAAATTGCTGATGTTGGCGGATTGGACGGGCGTGGGCAGGAGAAAGCCGGAAGGCGCGGGTTGCGATGGTTGGTAGATTTCCTGCAGCACCGTGGGCACTCCGGCGGAGATTTGGACAGACTGGATCGGGATTTGGGCAAAGTTGTTGAGCGCCGCAAACTCGATGAGGTAGTCGCCCGGCAGGAGATTGGTGGCAAAGCCGGAGGGATGGAAAGGATTGGTATCACCCAGAAGCCTCCAACCGGCCCCACTGGGCGAGTTGGTCTGGAAGACGACTTCGAGGGAGCCACCGGTGGTCAAATCGACCGGCGTGATGGTCGGATAATACTGGCCGGTGACGAAGTTCGTCGTCCCGTTCGTGACACCGGTCGTCACCACCGCCGGGACGGCAATGTAGCCGGGAACGGGGCTGAACTCGACGATATAATTCTGGTTCTGCACGAGGTTGGTGGCGGCTGTCCCGCTTTGGCGCCAGGCCAGTTCCCAGGGGAAGCGCCATTGTCCGTTGGCCACGGGGGGAAGAAGAGTGACGACGAGAGTTGCATTGTTGGCGGGTTGGGTGAAAGGCACCACATTGGCAGGGGCCAGGTCTGAAAACGGCAGAGCCGGAAGATCGGCAAAGGGGGAGCTCCAGCCGGTGGTGCCAGGCAAATAAAAGACCGTCGCGTTGGTGTCAGCGAAGAACACATACGAACCCACAGTGGGAGGGTTGCCCTCGAAATAGACGCTGGTCAGATTGGAGCAGAATTCGAACGCACTCGCTTCGATGTTGGTGACGCTGCCGGGGATCGTGACGCTGGTCAGGCTGGCGCAGGATTCGAAGGCACCAATCCAACGCCCGTTCAATGTAAGCGGGATGCGAAAGAATTGTTCATAGCCTCCGATTGTGGCAACAGGCAGGCCGGTGATGGTGGCTGGAATGATCACAGCCCCGCCAGACCCGACGTAGCCGGTGATGGTGATGGTGCCGGCATTTGCCGTGAAAGTGTATGGGAATAGTGCCGTCGGACGACCGTCAAAGGTGGAACCCCACCCGGTGGTGCCAGCCAGATAATAGACGGTCGCGTTGCTGTCATCATTGAACACCGTCGAATCAGCGGTGGGAGCGTTGCCCCCGAAATAGACGCTGGTCAGCCTGGTGCAGGAAGCGAACGCATTGATTCCAATGCTGGTGACGCTGCCGGGAATCGTGACGTCGGTCAGGCCGGCGCAGAATTCGAACGCATAAGGGCCGATGCTGGTGACGCCGCTGGCGATGGTGGCGTTTGTCAGGCTGTTGCAGCTACAGAAGGCATAATATCCGATGCTGGTGACGCTGCCGGGAATCGTGACGCTGGTCAGGCTGGGGCAGTATTCGAACGCATAATCCCCGATGTTGGTGACGCCATTGCCAATGGTGACGCTGGCCAGGCTGGCGCAGAATTGGAACGCATTATCCCCGATGCTGGTGACGCTGCCGGGAATCACGATGCTGGTCAGGCTGTTGCAGTCATTGAACGCACCATATCCGATGCTGGTGACCGGCAGGTTCATAAGACCATTGAATATCCTGCTGGGGATGGTCACCGCACCGCCAGGACCGGTGTATCCGGTGATGGTGACCTGGAGGTTACTGATGGTATAAGTGAATTGAGCATGCATGGCTGACGGGGCGGCCAACAGAAACAAAACGGCGAGGAGGATTGCCAGCGGGAATTTGACCCTTTTCGCATTCATGTCTGCTCCTTCTTCGCGGCGACCTGCCCGACCCACAACGACGAGGGGCGCGAACTCAACTTACCGTAAACATTGGAGTCACACATAAACATTCGATACTCAGTACTGTTGAGTTCTTTTCGGCATCGACTGAGTGTCGCAACCCGCCAACTGCTATAGTGAGGCTTTGCCCGATGAAGTCAAATCAATTGTATTCCACATTTGTTGGCCTAGCCGTCCGCAAGAAAGGACTAGTCTAGCCGGTTGGTCCTGCTTTTTGAGGAGAAGACTACTGCGGAGACAGTCGGATTAGGATTAAGATTAGCCCACGGGGCAGCCCAAAAGAGTCCAAATGAGAATGAAGCTGGGGGCGAAATCTTGGGGGCGGGTGGTGATCAGGTGCGTTACCTGGGACGGGGCGAACCACTGGGCGCGCTCGATTTCTTCGGGGTGCAGGGTGAAGGGGCCTTCGGATTCCAGACGGTAAACCCAGACGAATTCCTGGCCGGTTTGGGGGCAGGCGTCGATCTTGAAGAGACGTTGCGGCGGGACGGGGAGGAGGAGGCCGATTTCCTCGCGCAGTTCGCGGATGGCACAGGCGTCGTAGTCTTCGCCGGTTTCCAGGTGGCCTGAGGCGGAGGAGTCCCAGACGCCGGGGAAGGTGTCCTTGGTGAGGGAGCGTTTTTGCAGGAAAATGTCGCCGCGGGCGTTGAACACGAGGGCGTGGATGGCGCGGTGTTTGAGGCCCTCGCGATGGACACGGGACCGGGGCATTTGGCCAATGACTTCGTCGCGTTCGTTGACAACGTCGAATATTTCTTCACTCATGGGAAAGAATCTCCGTCAGGCGCGCGAATTGTTCGAGGCTGACTTGCTCGGCGCGGGTTTGGGTGGAAATACCCAGGCGCTCAAAGGCGGGACGCAAGGCGTCTTCCGGCCAGTCTTGTTTGAGGAGTTTGAGCATCATTTTGCGGCGCTGGGAAAAGCCGCGCCTGACAACCTTGTCAAAGGCGGCGTGCATTCCGGCGGGCAGCAGCGGTTTGGTCCGCCGCGCCAGGACGATGCACGCGGAGTCAACGCCGGGTGAGGGGAAAAAGCAGGAGGCGGGGATTTTGAAGGAGCCGCACCATTGGTAGCGAAGGCCCAGCAACAATCCCAACACGCCGTAGTCGGGCGCGCCGGGGGCGGCGTCGATGCGGCGGGCGACTTCGATTTGGAGGGTGGCAACCATTCGGTCGGGCGGCTCGTCGGCGTGAGCCAACTCGACCAGGAGAGTAGAGGCAACGGAGAAGGGGAGGTTGGCGACGAGTTTCCAGCCGTTCCAGAGCGGGTGTTCGCGGATGTAATCCAGGGCGTCGGCGTGCAGAAGTTTTAAGGTCGGCGAGCGGGGGAACTTTTCGGCCAGGAAATCGAACAGGCGCCTGTCCTTCTCGATGGCGAGGACTTCGGCGGCTTTTTCCAGGAGCAGAACGGTGAGCGGGCCCAGGCCCGGGCCGATTTCCAGGGCCTTGTCCGCCGGCCCCAGTTCGGCGGCGGCCACGATGCGCTGGAGTTGGTTTTGATCGTGGAGGAAATTCTGGCCCAGCGATTTGGTCAGCTTGAGGTCGCGCTGGAGGAGGGTCTGCTTCATCTCGGAAAGTTTCATAGCAGGGCCTCTTTGAAGGCGCGGACGGCGGCGGCCAGGTCGGCGCGGGAGATGGTCAGCGGCGGGGTGAAACTGATGACGTTGGCGTGAGCGCCCTCCGGCAAAACAATGAAGCCGCGCCGCAACATATCCTTGACGGCGCGCCACGCGAGGGCGGACGCGGGGGAACCGTCGGCGTTTCTAATTTCCACGCCGACCATCAGGCCGCGGCCACGAATGTCGAATTGACGATTGGCGGCGGGAAGCGCGGCGCGCAGGGCGGCGAGCAGAAAGGCGCCGAGGGTGGCGGCCCGTTGCGGGAGGCGATTGCGGCGAAGCTCCGCGATTTGGGCCAGCGCCATGGCGCAGCCGACCGGATTGCCCTGGAAGGTGCTGGTGTGGATGGCTTCGCCAGCCGAGGGCGGCCACGCGGCGTCAATAATACCCGCGCGCCCGACGCAGACGGAGAGGGGGAAGCCGCCTGTCAGGGCCTTGCCCAGACAGATCAAGTCCGGCAACGTGGCGGTTTCCTCGCAAGCGAACCATTTTCCGGTGCGGCCAAAGCCGGTGTAAATTTCATCCAGGACGAGGAGGGCACCCGATTGGTCGCACAAGCGGCGCAGCAACGGCAGGAAACCCGGCGGGGGAATGCGGACGCCGCCGCGGCCCTGGATCGGCTCGGCGAGAATGGCGCCGCAAGGCTTGCTGTCAAGAAGCTTTGCAATGCGCCGTTTCAAGGCGGGCAGGTCGGCCGGGTGGGCGGGGAAGGGAACAAAATGGCCGAACCGGCGCAACTGGGATTGGAAGGGGGCGCGGAAGAAGGGGCGGTGGGTGGCGTTGAGCGCGCCGTAACCCAGGCCGTGATAAGCGCCCGCAAAGGCCACGATGCCGGGGCGGCCCGTGGCCAGCAGGGCCGTTTTGAGCGCGGCTTCCACGGCCTCGAAGCCGGAATTGTTGAAGATGCACTTGCCCGAGAGGCGGCCGGCGGTCCAGCGGGCGAAGGTGAGCCGGCTCAACTCCCGCGCCAAGCGCGCCTTCAGGGCGTGGGGATGGACGTCGCCCATGGCGTGGGGCAAGCGGCGCAACTGGCGGCAGCCGGCGGCGACGACGCGGGGGTTGGCGTGACCCGCGGCGGCCACGCCAAACGCGGCTGTCAAGTCGATGTATTCATTGCCGTCGGCGTCCCAAACGCGGGTTCCGCGCGCGCGCTCCCAGACGATCGGCCAGGAGCCGTCCGGCTCGATGCGGAGCATGTTTGGGGATTCGCAGGCGCGGAGCAAATCCAGGACGCGTTGGGAAGCGGCTTTCATGCTCACACACCCCTTTGGTCCGGCGGCCAGATGAACTTGTGCATCTGAAGTTGGAACCTGACGGGCAGGGCGTCGGCGACGATTTTTTCCACCAACTCCCGCATGGAGAGCGGCACGTGGCCGTCGGGCACGGGGCGGAGCGATTTGTCCCGCTGGGGCGGCAACAAGGGAGAGACCCACGAGAAGAGGGCGGTACAAACGCCAGCGAGGCCACGTGTCAAAACGATTTCCTTGGCCCAGTGGTAGTCCTGCCAGGTGCCGATGACGAATTTCACCTCGTCGGTCTTCTTCAGGTGGGCCAGGTTTTCCCAGCGATTGCGGCCGGATTCGCCGCTGCTGGGGCACTTCAAATCCATGATGCGCCGGACGCGGGGATCGACGGGGGCGATGTCCAGCGCGCCGCTGGTTTCGAGCAGGACGGTGAAGCCGTCGTCGCAGAGGTGTTTCATGAGGGGTAGCGCGTTTTTTTGCAGGAGCGGCTCGCCGCCGGTCAGTTCGACGAGGGGCAGGCTAGGGGCAAAGGGCCTGGCCAATTGGCGGATGCGGGCGCGGATTTGCGCCAGGGTCGTTTTTTTCCCCTCGGTGAAAGCGTAGGCGGTGTCGCAGTAGGAACAACGCAGGTTGCAGGCGGTCAGGCGGACGAAGAGGCAGGGCAAACCGGCCCAGGTGCTCTCGCCTTGGAGGCTCAGGTAAATCTCGTTGATGATCAGAGAATCGGACACGGGGACAATTTACGATTTAGGAATTGGCATTTACGAGCCGCAAATTTGATGAGAATGAGATTGGGATTGTTGGCATTCGGCATTGACCCGTGGCCGGCCTTTCCGTGCGCGGTCAGGCGCATCCACATCACGCGTTTCTCCGAAACGGAAATGCGAAACGTCACGCCGCGGCTGCCGAGCCAGTTGGGCGTGCCCTCGCCACCTTCGTTGAACGCGAACGCCGGATCGAAGGCGTCCCAATGATACGCG
>JBEKSF010000019.1:0-61036 GCA_049517295.1 Verrucomicrobiota bacterium | reverse complement strand
GGAAATCCGGGAAGGTGCACACGTCCACGTAGTCCACCCGGGGGTGGCGGCAGACGTCCACATAACCGGAAACGAATTCAGCGCCGTACCGATCGGCGAATCGCCGTCCCGATTCCTCGAAAATATCCGTGCACACGGTCAACTCAAAACCGATATTTTTATAGACCTGCGCGTGCATGTGCGAGATCGCGCCGGTTCCGATCATTCCCACTCTCATAGCCACCGACTATTCTAGCGGACACCGCCGCCGCCCACAGCGGTTACAATAAAGTTCACCCATGAAGCGTCATCTTGTGTTGCTTGCCGCGGCGGTGGCCGCCCTGACGCAGTGTTCCTGCAAACGTGCGGCGCCCTCGGGCGTAGCGGCCGAAGTCAACGGGCAGGCCATCACCTATGTGGAGCTCGAGAAGACTTTCCAGACGCAAACCCAGACGCAGAGCCAGCCCGGCGAAGGCGCCAACGAAGACTCCGTGATGTCGCAAAAGCTGGAGCTGCTGAACAGCCTGATCACCAGCGAGATCATGCGGCAGCGCGCCGAGAAGCTCGGTTTGACGGCCGTGGATGCCGACGTGGAAACCGAGATCAACAAGATGCGCGCGCCCTACACCAAGGATCAGTTCGACAAGCTGTTGGCGGAGCGCCACATGAGCATGAACGACCTGCGCACCCAGATCCGCCGTGACCAGACCGTAAGCAAGCTGATCAACAAGGAAATCACTTCGCACATCACCGTCACCGACGCGGAGGTAACCAAGTTTTACGAAGACAACAAGAACGCCTTCAACCGCGCCGAGCCGCAGACCCACATCGCGCAGATCCTGGTGACGCCGGCTCCCAACGGCAACGTGCGCAACCTGAAAAACAGCAAGGCGCAAAACGATAGCGAAGCCCAGAGCAAGATCAAGGACCTGGAGGCCCGCCTGCAGCGCGGTGAGGATCCGGTCCGTGTCATAAACGCAGCCGCGCCACGTTCCGCCACTGGCCAGTTGCAGATTTGCCCAAAGCCGCGTGTCCTCGGGCAGCGCGGAGTTTGGCAACAAATCCCTTCTCGTGGCGCGACGAGATAAAATGCTTATTCCTTCTTCCGGCGTGAAACGCTTTTGATTCTCGCCCACGATGTCAATGCTTCCTTCCATTCGTTTCAAATCAATGTGAATACGGATGGTGTCGCCGTCCAAAATTTTCCCGATCGGCCCGCCCGCCAGACCCTCGGGACCGATGTGACCGATGCAGGCGCCGGTGGAAAGACCGGAAAAACGCGCATCCGTCAACAGCGCGACGTGTTTGCCGAACGGCAAATGCTTGAGCGCGCCGGTGACTTGATACGTTTCTTCCATTCCGGTTCCAAGCGGGCCGATGCCGGTCAAAACGAGAATGTCGCCGGATTTGATTTGCCCCTGCTTGATAGCGGTCATGGCGTCTTTCTCGTTCACAAAAGCGCGCGCCGGTCCTTCTTTGCGATAAACGCCATTGACGTCAATAACCGATGGATCAATCGCCGTTGCCTTGCATACCGAACCTTCCGGCGCGAGATTGCCGCGCGGAAAGATGAGCGTATTCGCAACGCCGCGTTCGCGCGCTGCCTCGGGCGAAAACAGAACCTCGTCCGCATCCACGCCGTCCTGCTCGCGCAGCAACTCCCGAAAACGAACGCGCCGCTTGGATTCTTCCCACCAGTCCAGATTCTCGCCCAAAGTTTTTCCCGTGACGGTGAGGACGTCGGTATTGAGCAGGCCCAATTTGCGCAGATGCAGCATGACTTCCGGCACGCCGCCCGCGAGGAACACCCGCACCGTGGGATGATGGATCGGCCCGTTGGGCAAAACACTGACCAGTCGAGGCACACGGCGATTGACGGAAATCCAATTCTCAACAGTCGGAACTTTAAGGCCGGCGGCGTGGGCGATTGCCGGAATGTGCAACAGCAGATTGGTTGAACCGCCGAATGCCGCGTGAATCACCATCGCGTTCTGAATGCTCGCGTCGGTGAGTATTTCGCGCGTGACGAGTTTGCGTTCGGTCAATTGATGCAGGGCGCGAGCCGAGCGGCGGGCCAGGTCGAGCCACACCGGTTGGCCCGAAGGCGCAAGCGCCGAATGCGGCAACGAAAGCCCGAGCGCTTCGCTGACGACTTGCGATGTGGCTGCCGTGCCAAGAAATTGACAGCCGCCGCCCGGTGTTCCGCAAGCCCGGCAACCCAGCTCAGCGGCTTCCAACAGCGAAACCAGTCCGTGCGCATAACGCGCTCCCAGCGTTTGAATCGTCCCGGCATCTTCAGCTCCAATGGCGGGCAGGGTGACTCCACCCGGGACAACCACGCAGGCTAAATCGCGCAGACCGGCCGCGGCCATCAGCATCGCGGGCAGACCTTTGTCGCACGTGGCGATGCCGAGAACTCCCGCGCGCAGCGGCAGCGAGCGCGCCAGCCGGCGAAAAATTATGGCCGCGTCATTCCTATAGGGCAGACTGTCGAACATTCCAACCGTTCCTTGGGTTCTGCCGTCGCAAGGATCGGAACAAAATCCCGCGAAGGGGATTGTTTGCAGCCGGCGAAATTCTTCCGCCGCCGCTTGTACGAGCAATCCGATTTCCCAATGTCCGGTGTGATAACCAAGAGCGATCGGTTTTCCATCCGGCGCGCGCAATCCACCTTGCGTGCTTAAAATCAAAAACTGTTTTCTCCCGGCCTCCCTTGGATTCCAGCCCATGCCGGCATTCTGGGTCATGCCGAATAAGTCGCCACTGGGACTGTTCAAGAGCATGTCTTCCGTGATGGGCAGGCTCCCAGCCGGGCCGCTCTCCCGGGTTTTGATTTCGTAGATGTCCCGGGTGGCGGAATCGAACACATCGTTACTGAAACTCATCGAAACATTGAAGCAGAAAGCTACCGGGTGAAAAAGGAAATCCCGGCGGTTTCCCGGAACGCATTTCACGATTTTGGGTTCCTCTCTTAATCTTACTCCTAATCTTAATCTTAATCTCGTCCCTCCCCACCAGCGTGCGGATTAGGAGCAGGATTAAGATTAGGAAAGACAACCCAAAAAAGTCGAATGCGCCCGGTTTCCCGGGACCTTGCGTCGCGGGCTTGTTGAAAAACGAATGTCACGGCAGTATGATTGCTTTCAGCGCACCAGGCGCCGGAATGCTCGTTTGCGTCGCGCTTGCATTTGTGCTCGCGAAAGCCGCGCCGCAAGTCCGGTCCGCGTCACCGACTTGAATTGTTTATGAAAATCTGCCGGTTCAAAAATAAAACCGACGAAGTTCGCGTCGGGCTGGTCGCGGACGATGCGACGCTGCTCGATTTGGCGCCAGCCGGAATCACGGAATTATTCACCCTCTTGGAAAATGGTAATCCCCTCGCGCAACTCAATCAACTTGCCGGGAAAAATCCGCCGCGAGTCGCGCTGGCCGAAGTCAAATTACTCGCGCCGGTCGAACGACAGGAAACCTGGGCGGCGGGCGTGACTTATCTGCGCAGCAAAACCGCGCGCATGGAGGAATCTGATTTCAGCGCGACCGCCTACGACAAGGTTTACGCGGCCAAACGGCCGGAAATCTTTTTTAAGTCGCTCGCGGAAAAAATTGTCGGGCCTGGCGAACCCGTGGGCATCCGCAAAGACGCGCGCTGGAGCGTACCGGAGCCGGAACTGGCGCTCGTGATCAATTCGCGAGGCGAAATCGTCGGCCACACCATCGGGAACGACATGAGCTCGCGCGACATCGAAGGCGAGAATCTTTTGTATCTCCCGCAGGCCAAGACCTACCACCGTTCCTGCGCGCTCGGCCCATGGATTACTCTTGGCACGCCTGAAGCCGCCGCGCGCGAGTGGAAAATCAAAATGGAAATCCGGCGCAATGGACAATCTGTATTCGCGGGTGAAACTTCCGTCGGCCAGATCAAACGCGGTTTCGAGGAGCTGGCCGGTTTTCTCTTTCGTAGTCAGGTTTTTCCGCGCGGCGCGGTTTTGCTCACCGGCACGGGCATCGTGCCGCCGGACACCTTCTCGCTCCGGGAGCGGGACATGATTGCGATTGAAATCAGCGGGATCGGTTTGCTCCAAAACCCGGTGGTCGCAGTCTGATTTCTGGTCTCAACAAAATCTGTAACCAACGATGAAACCGCCCAAACGAGTTACCGAACACCCCTCAATCCTGCGCGTTTTCCAATCGAAGGACCAGACAAGGGCGTTCTACAATAAAATCAGCCGTGTCTATGATTTGCTCTCCGAACGCAGCGAAGCGCCGATGCGAAAGGCGGGCTTGGAATTGCTGGGCGCAAGCCCCGGGGAAAGCGTTTTGGAAATCGGTTTTGGCACCGGACACAGCCTGGTCTCGCTCGCCAACGCCGTCGGGCCGACCGGCACGGTGTTCGGCGTCGATTTGTCGGACAAGATGCTGAAGCTGGCCAGGACGAATCTCGCCAATTCCAAACTGCTCGAACGCGCGCGACTGCGCCGCGGAGACGCCACGCGGCTTCCTTACGCCGCCGGGAGCATGGACGCGGTGTTCATGAGCTTTACGTTGGAATTGTTTGACACGCCGGAAATTCCAATGGTGTTGCGCGAATGCAGGCGGGCGCTCCGGCCGGGAGGCCGCATCGTCGTCGTGGGCATGTCCAAAGACGCAAAACACGATCCGCTCGTCGGCGCTTTTGAGTGGACGCATGAACACTTCCCAAATTTTCTCGACTGCCGCCCCATTTACGTGCGGGAGGCGCTGGAAAAAGCGGGGTTCAAAATCGAAAAGGCGTTGATGCGGCGCATGTGGATTGCCGTGGAAGTTTTTGCGAGACAGAAGTATATGCGACCCAATTTACTCCTTTGGGGTCACGTTTGCCCTCTCTCCCCGCGTGCGGGGAGAGAGCCGGAGAGAGGGGACCCTTTTTCGTCACCTGAAGAATTTGTCTCACACCCTCATCCTGGCTGCCACCCGATTAACCCTTGAGCCTGACAAATCTTCACGGTAGCCTCAGTTTATTGCCTTCAATGAACAAAACCAAAGCGCAAAGGAAACGGCTGGTTGAGGGGCCTAGAAACCGGCGGCGAGGCCATAAGCGGGCCGCGCACCCTCAAAACCTGCCAGGGCAAATTGCCGCGGGCGAGCGGTTGCAAGGGGAGTTGCGGGGGCAGGAAGCGCTTCTCCAGGTGTTGACGGAGGACGGCCAGCAGGTTTTCTGGCTGGCCTCGGCGGATCAACGACGGATGTTTTACGTCAGCCCCAGTTGTGAACACATCTTCGGTCGCAGTTGTGATGATCTCTTGCGCAACCCGATGAATTGGCTGGGGGCAATCCATCCCGAGGACCGTCCTCGCGTTGAGGCGGAGATGGCGCGTGACTGCGGTAAACGGTTCGCCCGGGAATACCGAATCATCCGCCCCGATGGAGCGATCCGGTGGATTCTGGCTCGCGGCTATACGGTGCGCAATGAGCGGGGCAATCCCTGTTGCTCTGCCGGGTTGGCCGAAGATATCACCGCGCGCAAGCACGCGGAGGATGCGCTGGCGGCGGAACAGCGGTTGTTGAACAATTTGATCACGGCCACGCCCGACATCATTTATTTCAAGGACCGCGTAGGCCGTTTCATCAGGGTTAACGAGGCGTTTGCCCGGAGAATTGCTTCGTCCGACCTGTCGTCGTTAATAGGAAAGACCGATTTCGACATCTATGGGGAACAACACTCGCGCGAAGCCCGGGCCGACGAACAGCGCATCATGGCCACAGGCAAACCGATAATTGACAAGGAGGAGCGGGAAGACTGGAAGGACGGGCATGTCACGTGGGTGAGCACCACCAAGATGCCGTTGCTCGACGGGGCCGGGAGGATCATTGGCATCATGGGCATTTCGCGCGACATCACCGCGCGCAAGCACGCCGAGGCGCAAGCGCAGCAGTTGGCGGCTATTGTCGAATCTTCCGAGGATGCAATAATCAGCAGGGGCCTCGACGGAACAATCCGCACGTGGAACCGGGCAGCCGAGCGTATCTTTGGCTACCGGGCGAAGGAAGTGATCGGCCAAAATGTTGCGCTGTTCATCCCTGAAAACCGCAAGGCACATGAAGCTGCTATTGTGGAAAAGATGCGGAAAGGCAAGCGCATCCAGAACTATGAGACAATCCGGCTCAAAAAGGACGGGACGCCACTGCCAATTTCGTTCACGATTTCACCCGTTTGCGATGCCTCGGGGAAAGTTGTGGGTGCGTCCGCGATTGTTCGGGATCTCAGTGAGCGTAAACGAACGGAGGAGGCGCTCAAGGAAAGCGATACGCGCTACCGCTCGCTCTTCGAGAACATGACGTCAGGTTTTGCGTATTGCCGGATGCTCTTCAAGGAGGGCCGGCCGCATGACTTCATCTATCTTGAGGTGAATAAAGGGTTCGAGAAGTTGACCGGCTTAAGGAATGTGGTCGGGCAGAGAGCGTGCGAAGTCGTTCCGGGCCGGCTCGAAAAGGATCGAGAATTATTCGAGCGGTTTGGCCGGGTGGCTCTGACCGGCCAGCCGGAGCGTTTCGAAATCTACAGCGCTGCTTTGAGGAGGTGGTTTTACATCTCCGCGTTTTGTCCGGAGAAGGAACACTTCGTCTCGGTGTTCGAGAATATCACCGGGCGCAAGGAGACGGAGAAAAGGATGCGGATGTTCTCCCAAGAAATCGTCGCGGCGCGAGAGGAGGAGAGAAGGCGGGTATCGTCCGCATTGCACCACGATGTGGGTTCGATGGCGGTGGGGATTTCAGCTTATCTTGACGCAATCGAAAGTGATCTGCGCTCCGGGAAACCTGGGGAAGCGCTCCAGTGGATGAAACGCACCCGCAAACTCTTTGACCAGTCGGTGGTTCACCTCAAAAGGTTGGCCGTTGAAATTCGGCCGCCGGAATTGGATGTCCTCGGCCTGCGCGCCGCCTTGCGGCAACATTTCTCTCAGGTCACAGAGCGGATTGGCACCCGGATTCGTTTCCGAGAGACGCAGCGGAGACGCCAAGTGTCGCCAACCGCCGCCACGATCCTGTTCCGGGTTGCGCAGGAGGCGCTGACCAATGCCATCAAGCATGGTTACGCCGAGCAAGTGGACGTGAACCTCAGGACCTCGAACAAGGAGATCAAGCTGACGGTTCGTGATAATGGAAAGGGATTCGATCTGTCTGAACTCGGGACTCGGTCCACGCCGTGGTTGGGCCTGCGCGTCATGCGGGAAATGGCCGCTTCCGCCGGAGGTGCTTTCACCGTTGAATCAAGGCCAGGCAAGGGTACCACGGTGCGCTTGAGCCTTCCAATCGAGACCAAAGACCCGGGGTTGACAGAAACTACCATGCGGGAAGAAGCGATAGAGTGAGGGAGGACGATCCGTTCCGCCTCCAGAAGCTCGCGGCGACCGAAAGGCAGCGTCTGAGTCAAATAGACCGAAGGGCGTGATTGCGGGACTGAACGCCACCAAAGAAACTGCCTGCTGCTACTTTGATCGCGCGTTTGTTGTTGGCGGAAGGGAGGAGAGAACGGTTGCTCAAGTTCATCTGGATTCTGCCGATATAGCCTTACGGAAGCGATGAAAATCGAAGACATTGGGGTCGTATTCCCCCAGGAATGCCCGCGGACGGCATGGATGGTTTCTTTGCTGAGTGCGTGGGTTTTGGTGGGACTTTTCTTCTGCTTCAGCCGCCCATGAGCATTCGCGTCATCATCGCCGATGATCATCCATTGGTCCGGGACGGGTTGCGGCTGGCCATTGAAAGAAGCGGAAAGAACATCACCATTGTCGGCGAGGCTTCCGATGGCATGGAAGTGCTGGAGTTTGCGAGGACAAAACCATCCGATGTATTCGTCCTCGATATTACCATGCCAAAACTCAATGGGATCGAAACCACCCGGGAACTGCTCAAGAAATCCCCAAACGCGAAGATCATCATATTGAGCCTGCACGACACGAGGGCGATTGTGGAGGAGGCTCTAACGGCCGGGGCGCGGGGATTTCTGACCAAGGAAACGGTCACACGAACCGTGGTTGACGCTGTGGCCGAGGTCCACGCGGGACGCATCTATCTTTGTCCAGCGATCGCCCATTTCATCGTTGAAGCGGGGTTCCTCGGAAAAAGGAAATTGTCGGGACGTGGAGGCGCACGGGTTGAGCTGACCGGGCAGGAGCGGAAAGTGCTGCAACTCATAGCCGAAGGGCACAGCACCAAGGAAATTGCGGCCATGCTGGACGTCTCCGTCAATACTATACACGCCCACCGCAACCAGGTGATGGCCAAGTTGAACATCCACAAGCAGGCCGACCTCATCCGCTACGCCATCAAGGCGGGGATTGCCAAACTTTAGGCCATCCCGGCCTATCCTTTAGTACTAGCCTCAAAATCCGCCTCATCTCACCTTTTGAGGCTATATCTTTCCGCGCCATGTTGTGAGAGGCTTTGTAAGTGTTCAGGTTTTGAGGGCTGGCGCCAGGGCGAAGGGACTGGGGGGGATGAAGGGGTGAAGGGGTGAATGGATGAAGGGACGAAGGCAGCGCCGCCGACAGCCCCTGAAACCTGAACGATTACGATTTAATGGATCGTCAGTCACGACGTAAACCGCAAGCGTCAATCGGTTCGGGGGGATGTTTATTGTTGTTTTAGAAGAATTCTCAAGTGCCGATACCCTACCAGCTTGTGGCGCTGTTCGTCCCAGAGCCTGAAGGTGAGCGATTTGAAACTGGAGAACAACGTCACGGGCTTGACGGTCTGGAACAACGGATAAGCGTCGTGGCATTTCTCCAGGTTGTAATTGGGAATCCGCGGACTCAGATGATGGATGTGATGGAATCCGATGTTGCCGGAAAACCATTGCAGCACCCGGGGCAGCTTGTAGAACGAACTGCCCTGCAACGCCGCCGCCGCGTAATCCCAGTCATCGCGCCGCTCCCAGTACGCCCCCTCGAATTGATGCTGCACGTAGAAGAGCCAAAACCCCGCCGAGCCGGCCACCATCAGCACCGTCAACTGGAGCAGCAGATAGGCCTTGAGGCCGAAGACCGCCGCCATCGCGGCCATCATTCCCAGAATTGCCAGGTTCATCCAGTACACCGAGTAACGCTCCCGGCGGTTGGTCCCGGCCTTCGGGAACCGGTGCCGAAACACAAACACGTAGAAGGGCGCGATCACGAACAGCACGATGGGATTGCGCGCCAGCCGGTACGCAAACCGTTTCCAGCGGGAGCTCTCCAGGTATTCCTGCACCGTCATTGTCCACACGTCACCAATTCCGCGCCGGTCCAGATTGCCCGAGGTCGCATGATGCAGGGAATGTTCCCAGCGCCAATGATAGTAAGGAGTGAAGGTCAGCAGGCCGCTGAGAAAACCCCAGACATTGTTCGCCCTGCGCGATTTGAAAAACGAGCCATGGCCGCAGTCGTGAAAAATGATGAAGACGCGCACCAGAAACGCGCCCGCGAGAATGGCCAGCGGCGCCGTCACCCACCAGGACACTGCCAGTGAGAGGTACATCAGATACCACAGCAGCGCGTATGGGACGAGGGTATTGACTATCTGCCAGAGCGCTCTGGGCAAGGAGGGATTCTGGTAGATGGCCACAATTTTTTTCCACTCGGCATTCTCTGGTTGAGATGTGGCCTCGGGCAATACTGGATTCTCGTTCTTCTCGTTCATAATTCTTCTGCGTCGCGTCGCGGGATCGAAACCGGCATTCGATCCCGCATCATGTCGTAGGCAGTAGTTTCGCTCATGCGGCTGATGACGGCCAATACTTTGTTCGCATCGGGCCGATAGCGTGGGGCTATGAAATCGCGCAACGCTCCTCAACCCGGCATGGCGGCCTGCTTTTTTACAACCTCAATGTATTGGCCCAGCGCCTTGGAGCGGTTCTCGCGATGCCAGGCGATCCAGTAGTCGGCCTTCACCGCCGAAGCCAGCGGACGAAAAACCACGCCGGGATGAGGCAAGTTCTTGATTTGTTCGCGCGCCAGCGTCACTCCCAAACCCTCGGCCACAAAGGTCATCAGGCCGGATTCCAGTTCCACGTCCTGCAAAATCCTGGGTGTAAACCCCGCTTGCTGGCACAGACCGGACAACCAGTCGCGGGAGCCGGGATGCGTCTGTTCGGACATCGCGACAAAAAACAGCGGTTTGAGGTCGGTCAATTTGATCCGGCTTTTTTTCGTCAGCGCATGACGGGCGGGCAAAACGACCACGACATTGTGGCGGGCGACGCATTCCCAAGCCAGCGCGGCCATGTTCTTGCTTGGCACGGCCGGCCGCAGGCCCACAAAGCCCAGGTCTATTTTCCGCGCTTCAAGGGCGCGCAGTTGTTCGGCGGGCGACATGTCGAAGAGGTTGACGGCGATTTCCGGGCAGGCTTGATAGAAGGTGGCCAGCGTGGCCGGCAGGAGATCAAAGTTGAACTTGAACAGATAGCCCAGATTCAACTGGCCCGATTCGCCCTGGCTGAAGCGCCGCACGGCCTGGACGCTCTCGAGACTTAATGCCACCAGCCGCCGGGCATCCACCAGGAAACTTCTCCCTTCTTCGGTCAACGAAACCTGGTTCCGGGCACGGTCCAGCAGACGCACGCCCAGTTCCTGCTCCAGATTCTGAATCTGGCGGGTGAGCGAGGGCTGCGCCAGACGCAATTTGGCGGCCGCCCGGGTGAAATTCAATTCCTCGGCGACGGCCACGAAGTAACGCAGATGGCGCAGTTCCATTTCTGGGCCGCAGTATAGCCATCGACGGTCCGGCTGGCAAACAGGAACCGACAACCGACGGCGGAGGCGGGGCTGGGAATCATGGCCGCCTTTGACCCATAGCTTGCAGGCATGACAAACCAAGCAACGAAGTATTGGCTTGTTTTGATGTCGCACGGCATTGTGTCTTGATGAAACTGATCATGCGCAAGGCCTCTGTCCGCTGGAAAGGCGGGTCCGATGGCTGCACCCGCGCCATCAGCACGGAGAGCGGCGTGTTGAAGGAGGCTCACTATCCTTTGGATGTTCAGTCCAAGGATGGCTCCGACACCAAACCGGTCGAACTGATTGCCGCCGCGCATGCCACCAGCTTCTCCCTGGCCCTCTCCCATGAGTTGGGCATGGCCGCGTCTGCCGCGGCCAACATCGTCACCACCTCGACGGTGACTCTGGAGCGCCTGGCCGTTGGTTGGACGATCATGAACATCCATCTGGACGTTATCGCCAGTCTGCCCAAAGTCACTCAGAGCAGCTTCATCGATGCGACCGTCCGCGCCAAAACGAATTGTTTGGTTTCGCGACTGCTGCGCGCCAACATCTCGATGAATGCCAAACTGGAGACATGAAGTGACCGAAAAATTTCGACCCGCCCTGAGAGGCAAAGGCTTGGCGGTATTTATATGAATAAAAAAGTTCTGTTAACCAGCGTGTGCCGTCCAATGGGGCCGGAATACGGAGATGCGCCCTCTGTGGGGTATGAACTCCTTCACCGGCAGGTGACCCTCGCCCAGGGCCTTTTCAGCCCGCGCACCGTCAACATCCATTTCTCCCTCGAGTACATCGCGGAGAACCTGGAGGCGCCGACGGTGGTGTTGCAGTACCCTTCCAAGCGCGAACTGATCAAGGAACTCAAGAAAGGCTACGACTACGTGGGCATCTCTTTCCTGATGGCGGTGATGCACAAGATGAAGGAGACGGTCGCGCTGATCCGCCAATACGCGCCGCACAGCAAAATTGTGCTCGGCGGTTACGGCACCATGCTCAAAGACGACGTGCTCAAGCCCTACGCCGATTATATTTGCCGGGAGGAAGGCGTGGCCTACTTCCGCCGCCTGCTGGGCGAGCCGGAAATCGCGATGCCCTACAAGCACCCGCTGCTGGTGAGCTGGCTCAAGGTTTTTGGGTGGAAGGTTTCCGGCACAGGAAAGATTTTTGCCGGTCTGGGCTGTCCCAATGGATGTGACTTCTGCTGCACCTCGCACTTCTTTTCCCGCAAACACATCAAGTTGCTGCCCGAGGGCAAGGACATCTACGCCGTGGCCCGGCGTTATCTGGACATGGATCCGAGCCTGGTCTTGCTGATCCTGGATGAAGATTTCCTGCTGAACAAGAAACGCGCGATGGAATTTCGCGATTGCGTGATCAAAGGCGGGAAGACGCTCTCCATTTTCGCTTTCTCCAGCATCAAAGCCATCAGCCAATACACCGTGGAAGAAATCCTCGAAATGGGGATTGACGGCTTCTGGATCGGCTACGAGGGAACGCGCTCCAATTACCCCAAACAGCAAGGGCGCCCCGTCGAAGATATCTTCACGGAGTTCCGCGAGCACGGCATCACCGTGTTGACCTCGATGATCGTCGGCTTTGATTACCAGAACCAGGACGTCGTGGCCAAGGAGTTGGACGGCCTGATGAAACTCAAGCCCGCCCTGGCGCAGTTCCTCATATACGGACCGGTGCCCGGCACCCCCTTTTACGAACGCATCATCAAAGACAATCTGTTGCAGGACGTGTACACCAGCGACAAAGATCTGTTCTACCGGCGCGCGGATGGATTTCGGACGATGATCAAACACCCGACGCTCTCGGCTGAAGAGATCGAAGAAATCCAGAAATGGTGCTTTGCGGAAGACTTCCAACGTCTGGGCCCGAGCATTTATCGCACCCTTGAAGCGCGGCTGCTTGGGTATCAAAAGCTCAAGCAGTCGCCCAATCCCGTCCTGCGCCAGAAGGCCGACTTCTATGCCAAGGAACTGCGGCATGCCCAGCCGGTGTTCCTGGCCGGGCGGCTGCTGGGGCCTAACGCGGCCGTGCGCCGCTGGATCGGAGTTCTGGAGAGGCGCATTGAAGCCGAGCTGGGACAACCCCGGATGACGCAGCGATTTCAATCCGTCCTGGCGGTGGGCGCCGCGCTGTGGACCGGTTTGACGTTGAAGTTGAATCTCTTCCAACATCCCAAATTGATCCGCACGGCCTATCGGCAGGCGGGCAGCCGCTGGAGCGCGTTTCATCTTTGGGAAGAACTCCAACGCAAAAGCACGATCCCTAATCTTTCCATCCAAGTGGATCTGCAACACGCCAGGAAGCAAGTCTGGATGCGGGTCGAAGGAGATCTTTCACCGGCGGATGCGGCGGGTCTTGGCCAGCGCATCCGCGATTCCCTGGCAAGGAGCAAGAGCCGCCTGGTGCTTGATCTGAATAAACTTCACTGGGACAAGGTGCATGATCTGCATCCCCTTTCGGAGAAGCTGGCGGCCTATCGCTCGCGCATTCGCCTGGTCCTGCCCAAACTGGCTGCGACTCATCCCGAGGTCATCCTTCTGGCCAGCATGTTCCAGCACTACAAGGGCTGAGAGATGCTCCGGGGTGAAGCCGGGACCAAGAGCTACAGCGGCCTCTGACCCGACAAAAAAGGCTTGCAAAAGGCCGGGAACTGCCCAAGCAAGTTGCTTAAACGCGAAGTGGAAAAGTCCATTTCAAGCGGAACCAAGACAAAAAGGATGAGTTCTGCTCGCAAAATTCTTGGACATTCCGTTGACGATTCGGCGCGAAGCGCTAGTATCGCACCATCGGCTTTCAGATTCCGCTTGTCCCGAATCGGCCGTTTTTTTAAACCAACTATGACGTTTTGGAAGACATCTGAAGCAATTGCTCGACCGTGGCGCAGGCGTTGGATCGCGACACCGCTTGGCCAACGGAAGGCGGATTATCAAAGCTCTTTTCCTCGCACCGGTCTCGCGCTGCCATTGAACCTTTTGTTGCTGATTATTGGGCAGATGCTGGTTTTTAACGCGAGCGCTCAGACCAACTGCACGCCAGCGCCCTCTGGTTTGGTTTCCTGGTGGCCCGGCGATGGATTTGCCTTTGACGTTATCGGAACCAATCACGGCAGCCTTCAAAATGGAGCGTCTTATGGGACGGGGAAGGTGGGCCTCGCGTTTAATTTCGACTCTTCCTCCGCCTATGTTGGATTGCCGACTAATTTTTTCCCGTTTCCGATCGCTGCGACATCCAACCAGCCTTTTACCTTTGAGGCCTGGTTTAAAACCACGACGGGCGGTGTGATTTTTGGGCAACAGGATGGCCCGGTTTTAGGTTCCATTAACGGGTGGGTTCCAGGCTTATATGTCGGAACCGATGGGAAACTCCGTGCGGAAATGTTTTGGAATGGTGGCGGCACTTCTCCAATGACCAGTACAACTGCGGTCAATAATGGCATCTTTCATCATGCGGCCATAAGCTATGATGGCACGAACGCAACTCTGTATGTAGATGGAGTTGCCATTACAGCAGTTCAGCAGACGCAAACAGCCTACGCTTCAACCTACTATTACCAGTTTGGAATTGGCTACACCGCAAACTGGCCGGCTGCAAATGGAGGATGGTATCCGTTTGATGGCGCAATTGATGAACCGAGCTTGTACGATCGCGCTCTTCTGCCCCGTGAAATCGCCGCCATCTACGCCGCCGGAATTGCTGGCAAGTGTTATTCCAACAACCCAGCCCCCATTTTCATTCAAAACCCAGCAAGCCAAACCGTTTACTCGGCCGAAGCCACGTTCCTTTCAGGAGCGGCCATGGGCTCGCCCAGACCTCAATTTCAATGGTTGTTCAATAGCAATCCAATCAGCAGCGCCACGAGCGCCACGCTTGAACTTGGCAGTCCGACCACTAACCAAACTGGTCCTTACGCTTTGGTCGCCAGCAACATTTTCGGCAGTGCCACTAGCACCGTGGCTAATTTAACCGTCCTGGGATCTTATTATGTTCCTGGCACTGCGGTGATATTTGTTGCTGGCCGAAGCAATTTTATTCCAGCTCCACCAGGGAATCCGCCAACCGGCTATGCCCTCGTTCGCAACAGCCCTCCCGGACCTTATGCTGAGACGTTGCCTGCCTCTTTGGATGCTTCGGGAGGCGATGTGTTTGAATTTAGCGCTTATGGCGGCGTGCAATACTCGTCAGGTGGCTCATATCTCGGTCCGGATGGCGAAGCTTCAGACGCTTCAATTGACGGTCTGGGCGGCATTAGCGGATATAAGGGCCCAATAGGGGCGCTTCTGGGCGTCTTTTGGAATGATTCGGACGCATCGAGCGCCCCTTCTGCGGCGACCATCGATTTTACAGTTCCGGGTGCGACAAGTGCCGCGCATTTTGCCCCTGGTCTTGGACAAGTGTTCTTCATAGGCGATGGTTTAACTGGAACTGGATCCGGCGTGAGGCAAACATTTATTACTCCAGGCGGGGCCACCCATCTCTATCTTGGATATGCGGATGCAATTGATTTTACCGGCCCTCCAGGAGCTTACGATGACAATGCTGGCTCAAATATTGTTCACGCAACGAGATTGGAGCCTCCTTCCATTGTCCTGCAACCTTCGAGTGAATCGCTGTCGGTGGGAGGAACTGCCAATTTTAGCGTCTCGGCAAATGGATCCCCACCGCTGGTTTACCAATGGTTCTTTAATGGGACCCATCTCACGAACAGCGCTCAGATTACGGGTTCCCAAAGCAATGTTCTGTCCTTAATCGGTGTCATTGTTAGCAATTCGGGCACTTACGAGGTCGTTGTGAGCAACTCTTATGGCTCAACCAATGCCTTTGCCACGCTGACTGTGATCCCGGCAATTGCAACTGTAACATGGACCAATCCAGCAACTATCGTCTATGGCACCGTGCTCACTTCGAATGAATTGAATGCGGCGGCGAACATTCCGGGCGCCTTCGCCTATAATCCGACAAACGGTACGGTGTTGGGCGTTGGTAGTTGTACCCTTTCTGCGGTTTTTACGCCGACGGATACAATTGATTTTGCACAAGTCACTAATACCGTGACGCTATCGGTTTCACCAGCGGCATTGATGGTGGTTGCAGCGAGCGAGAGTCGGGCCTATGGGCAAAACAATCCTGTCTTAACGGGAACGATTACTGGGGTTGTAAATGGTGACAATATTACTGCCCACTACAATACAACGGCCACGACCGGTAGTCCGGCGGGGACATATCCGATTATGCCGACCTTGGACCCCAACGTACGTCAAACCAACTACACGGTCACTCTGGTAAACGGCGCTCTAACGATTACTCAAGCCCTTCCGAGCTTGGTTTGGGGCAATCCCGCTCCAATCACTTACGGTACAGCGTTAGGCTCCAATGAGTTAAATGCAACAGCAAACGTACCGGGAACTCCCGTCTACAGCCCTGCGGCTGGCACGTTTTTAGACGCCGGCACCTATCCGCTTTCGGTTGTCTTCACTCCGAGCGACACTCTCGATTACACCAGCGCGACTGACACAGTCAGCCTGCTGGTATCTCGTGCGCCGCTGACCGTGTTGGCCGGCAACGCGGCTCGCCAATATGGGCAACCGAATCCCGTCTTTACCGGAAGCATCACCGGATTGCGGAACGGAGATAATATCACCGCAACATATAGTTGTAGTGCCACATTAACCAGTTCCATCGGAACTTACCCAATTGTTCCGGCCTTGCAGGACCCAAATGGCAGACTCGGCAATTATCAGATTATTTTGATCAATGGCACTCTTACAGTGACAAATGGACCTCTGCCTGACCTGCGGGTTTTATCCGTCTCCATTCCTCAACAGGCCTGGACCGGTCGCGGCTTCGAGGTGTCTTGGGTCCTCGCCAACTCAGGACCAGGGACGGCAACTGGCCCTTGGGTGGATGCCCTGTTTCTCTCTTCCACCAACCAGCTCCGCACGAACCAGGACCAACTTCTTGGGTATTTTCCCTTTCAAGGGCAGTTGGGGCCTGGCCAAAGTGTAAACCTGGCTCAAACAGTGACAATCAGCGGCGCCGGCGTCACCAACGGCGAGTATTACATCAGCGTCCTGGCGGATGCCACCAATGCCATCTCCGAGGTCACCAAAACCAATAACGTCGGCGTGAGCGCCTCGAACATTCTGGTCCAATTGACCCCCTTGCCGGCGCTGAACGTAACGAACGTGGATGCTCCCACGAACGCTATTGATGGCCAGCCGGTGGGGGTGAGTTGGGTGGTGTGCAATGTGGGTCAGGCGGATACGGATGTGCCGGTTTGGTATGACCACCTTTATTTGTCGAGCACTACAAACTTGAGCGGAGTGGTGCTCGACCTTGGTGAATACGAAAATCCGGACTACCTGATCGCAGGCGACTGCTATGAACAGAATGTCACTTTGACCCTGCCCATCGGGCTCTCGGGACTTTATTATTTCATCGTCAATGCGGACAGCGCCGATTTGCTCGCCGGGGATGTCGGGACGAATCATCTGGGCAGCACCGCGCGGCCAATAAACGTGCAAGTCGTCACTCCAGGCTACTTCCATACCGCATCCGTTCAGGTGGCTCCCGCGCCGCCGACGGCCACGTGGGCGGGTCAGCAAATCTCCTGCACTTATGTTGTGCAGAACGTCGGTCAAAGCCCGATTACCGGGTCGTGGGATGATCGAATCACCCTCTCGCCGGTTTCCAACTACGTGAACGGTGTTACGAGCGGATTCGTATATGAAAATGACCTTGGCAATTCCGGGCCGCTCGCCCCCGGGGCCGCTTACACTAACTCGGCTCAATTCACTCTGCCGCAAACCGTCTCGGGCATAAACATCTCGGGGACGTGGTACGTCGTGCCGGTGGTGGACATCCACTTCGCGGCGGGTGGCAACGGCTTTGGCACTGGCAATATTGGACGTGACGAATTGGCCGCGCCACTTGACATCTCCACTCCTCCTCCGTCTGATCTGGTGGTCACAAGAGTTTCGGCGCCGACGAATGCGGTTGAGGGTCAGTCGATGAACATTAGTTGGACGGTGGTCAATGACGGCAACAACGTGACCTCAAGCGATTACTGGTATGACGGCATTTATCTTTCCACAAACGCGACCTTCGTTGCCGGCGAAAGCACGCTCATCGGCACCTATGGGTACTTTGGAGGGTTGGGGCTGACGTCGAACTACACTCAGAACGTCGGCGTCTCGATCCCGACGACTTTATTCCCGGCGAGCTACTATCTTTTCGTGGTTGCCGATGTCGGGAATGCTGTTTATGAGTTGAATAAGTCAAACAACGTGCTGGCCGCAACCAATCTCGTGACCATTCAACCCGTTCCACCAACCCTGTTGGCGGTTTTGGCGGTGACCGCGGTGAGCGCGCCCTGGACCATCATCGCGGGCAGCCAGGCATATATCTCCTGGACCGTGGCCAATCAAGGCCCTGGCGCCACCGATGCCAGTTCCTGGGTGGACAGCGTTTACATGTCTCAAAGCACGAACCTGAACATGAACACTGCCGAATTCCTTGGAAGCGTCCCTCACAAAGGCGTGCTCGCCGCGGGTGGTTCCTATAGCCAGGGACACTTCTTCAACATACCCTATTGCTTGCTGGGATCAAACTATGTTCTTGTGTTCACCGACAGCGGCGCTCAAGTAAATGAGGGCGGAAAGGCCGCCAACAACATCCTTGCCGCCCCCCAAGCCACAGACATCTGGCCCGGCAATGCCGCCCGTTTGGGGATTTCGACGGTGAGCATGCCGACCAATGTCCTCGCTGGCTCCCCGTTGACCGTTGCCTGGACGACCGGCAATTCGGGTAATACGACGGCAAACGCTCCCTGGATTGACGCGGTTTATTTGTCGCCGGTGCCGGAATTCTTTCCAAGCAACGGCTGCTTGCTCGGCCTTTATACAAATGGTGCGAACATCGCTGCTGGCGAAAGCAACTCTGCAACGCTCTCGGCAATTGTCCCTCACTGTTTCTCCGGGGCCTACTACGCGGCGGTCGTGGCCGACGTTAGCAACGTTCTTAACGGCATTTCTTGCGATACGAATAATCTCGGATTTTCCAGCGCGCCGGTGCAAGTCGTTCCCTCCGGCTACGCGAGCCTTCAAGTCGCCGGCATCCAACTGCCATCCAGCGTGAATTCTGGCTATCCTTGGCCGGTACAATGGACGGTGACCAACGCCGGCCCGAGCGCGGCAACCGCCCCGTGGTCTGATGCCTTGTATGCTTCGCTCTCGCCCTCTCTGGATTCAACCGCGCTTCTTTTGGGCCAATTCAGCTACACCAGTTCCCTCGCGTCGGGCGCCACTTATACCCAAACCCAGCCCGTAACCCTCCCCTCGTGTTTGTCCGGAAATTATTACATCTACGTGGTCGCCGATGTCAGCAACAGCGTCAACAGTTCCGCTTGCCAGGTAAACGACCAGGCCCGATCTGCCAGTCCACTTACCGTCAATGAGGGCGCCTTTCCCGACCTTGTTGTCAATTCCGTGGCAGTTCCAGCCACCGCCTACGCCGCCCAGCCAATGGCCGTTTCCTGGACGGTTGCCAACACAGGCTCGGCGACGGCAAACGGTCCCTGGCTTGATTCGGTTTACATTTCAACCAGCGCAACGTTTAACGCCAACAATAGCGTATTTCTTGGCAACTATCCTTTCACTGGAACCTTGGCGCCTGGCGCCACATATTCTCAAACAACCTCCTTTACCCTGCCGGATACCACTCACGGAAACTTTTACGTCTTTGTGATGGCCGACAGCAGCAACGCCTTGAACGAATGCCAGGGCGAAACCAACAAATTGGGCGGGAGTTCCTCGGTCGTGAACGTTCCCGTCACTCTCTACCCCGACTTGAAGGTTTCTGCCGTGCAAGCTCCAGCCAGCGCTTTCGCCGGGCAGAGCGTGAACGTCTCCTGGGTGGTTACGAACGATGGCACCGATGCAACGCCACCTTCCGCCGTTTGGAACGACGCGGTCTTCCTTTCCGCCGACGAGGTGCTTGATCCCAGTGACACCCGGCTTGGAAACTTCGCAGGCCCCGTCAGTCTTGGCGTCGGCCAGAGCTACACCAACTCCGCGACCGTGCAAATTCCTCCCAGTGCCGCAGGACCGTATTACATTCTGGTGCTGGCGGACAGCGGCGGGAGCCTCTTCGAATACCTTGGTTACAACGATAGCCTTGGATCGACACCGACCGCCATAATTGTAACGCTGCCGCCTCCCGCCGATCTCGCTGTCATGAATGTGACGCTTTCTCCCGCGTCTGCCGTTCCGGGCAACTCGATCACCATCGGCTGGAATGTGCAAAACCTCACCAGCAACTCCGTTCCCGCCACCTGGACGGATAACGTCTATCTCTCAACCAACAATGTGTGGGACATCAACGCCGTCCAAGTAGCCACTCAGAATCAAAGCGGCTTGGCCGCCAATGGCAGTTATTCAGCCTCCTGGACTGGGCCGCTACCCGCGCTCACGCCCGGCTTGTACCACGCCATCGCGTGGACGGATGTGCGCAACACGGCACAGGAGACCAATTTGGCGAACAACATCGCTGTTTCCCCCAACACCATCGCTGTGGATGTTCCCGCGCTGGTGCTCGGCCAACAAGTGACCAACCAGTTGTCCACCGGCTCAGCCCAATACTACAAACTCAACGTCCCGGCAGGCCAGACGGTTAGCGTCACCCTCACAGGAGCGTCCTCGAACAGCTTCAACGAACTTTTCGTTCGCTACGGCGCAATTCCTGATTTGGGAAATTACGATTTTCTTTACAGCAGCCCGTTTTCACCGAACCAGCAGATTACTATCCCGACCACCCAGGCCGGTTGGTATTACATTATGGTGCGAGGCGGAAATGAGCCGGGCGGTCCGCTGAGCTTCACGTTGGAGGCAAACATCGTTCCGTTCGCAATTACCGGCATCAGCCAGAACCACATCGGCGACAATGGCCAAGTCACCATCACTTTGACCGGCGCGCAATTCCAGCCCGGGGCCACGGTGGAACTGGTTTCGGGCACGAACGCCTATGTCTCCGCAACGAACTTCTTCAATAATGCCGCCTCAATCGCGGCAAGGTTTTTCTTCACGAACGCCATGCATGGAATTTACAACGTGGTCTTGACCGACCCCAATAACCAATCCACAACGGCCACGCAGGCGGTCATGATCGAGACGGCCCTGCCTTTGACGGCCCAGGTGGTTCCAGGCTTGGTTAATAATTACCCGCGGGTGGGATTGCCTTTCGAGTGGAATGGCGCGGTGGTCAATGCTGGAAATGTGGATATCCAATATCTGAGCATTGTGGTCTTTCTCGACCAGCCCTTTAACTTTGTCTTGATTCCGCCTTCGGTCACGATTTTGGCCGCTACGAATTCAACCGAAAATGCAGCCGCTGGCTCTGACTTTATAGCACGGGACATGCCCCCGTGTGAAACACTCCCTTTTTCTTTCGTAGTCTCCGCCTTCAGTTCACAGGGTTTGAGTTACTACATTGTACCAAAGGCCGAATTTAAACAGGACTTCTTTGTACGGATCGCTGAAGAGGCTGAGAATCTTCGTGATTATATGTTGGCTCCTACGACTATCCTGACTCAGACTACAACCAACGTCGCGGGAGCCGTTACGACTAATATACTGAGTGTTCCTCCAGAGCTGGCAGCCGTGTTAGCTAGCAGCAACAGATGGGCTGAGTTTTGGGTGTCGGGCCTAGCGACAGCGAATTTACTCGATACGAATGATCTGGCCTCATTCCGCTTAGCAACAAGTGCATCGGTATCGCCACTTGTTTCGCTAGTGCCAAAAGATAGCTCGTGGCAATGTCAGGCATGCGAAGCTGCCGCATTTGCTGAGACGTTAGTAGACCTAGCAGCGCAGGCAACGGAAGAAGTAGCCTGCTTTTATCTATGCACTGGGGCGGTCCTTGTTCAGTCAGCTACCATAGAGCTGCTTATTGTGGCACAAGAACACCTATGCCAATGCGCCAATGATTGCATCCCGCAAGCGTCTTGCTCTTCTGGCGGCAGTCCATGTCCCCCAGGCACGGTTTGGAATCCCTGTCCTACCTATAACCCCAGTGCGCCCGTCCAAGTTTGTATCGGCGCCTGTGTAACACCAGCAACCGGGAATGATCCCAACGGAATGCAAGGCCCGTCAGGTTATTCAACTGCAGCATTTGTCGGTTCGCAAATTCCCTGGCAATACACAATCTATTTTGAAAACGAGTCCAATGCGCTGGCATTTGCCCGCCAGATAGCGATCACCGATGTGCTTCCTTCCAGTTTCGACATCCGCACCTTCAGGGTCAGTGAGATCGCGTTTGGAAATGTCACCATGGATGTTCCCACAAATCAGAGTTTTTATCAGATTCGGGTGGCTGCACCGTATCCAAATCCTTCAAATATTGTCGTGGATGTGACTGCTGGTGTTGATGTTCAGCACAACAGGATCTTCTGGACGTTGAACGCCATTGATCTTAACAGCGGCCAATTGGTTCAGAACGCTAACGAAGGCGTTCTGCCGCCCGATTCTCCGGATCCCATCGGGGTTGGACACGTCACTTACACTATTCAGCCGCTCTCAGACATGCCCACCGGAACTGTCATTACCAACGAAGCCTCGATTGTTTTCGACAACAATGACCCGATCAACACGAATCCCACCACCAACACGGTGGACGCTGTTCCACCGACCAGCGCAGTGATGCCTCTGCCTTCAGCCGAATTGACGACGAATTTCACGGTGAGCTGGTTCGGCACGGATGACCCCAATGGGTCTGGGGTGGCCGACTACAACGTCTATGTTTCCGATAATAACGGACCGTGGCAGATGTGGCAGGCAGCGACCTCAGCCACCAGTGCCACTTACGGCGGACAGCCGGGACACACCTACGGATTCTATAGTGTCGCGCATGATAACTCTGGAAATGTTGAGCCTACTCCCGCCGGCTATCAGGCGATGACGTATGTCTCGACCAACCAGGTGCCAGTATTGCAACCGATATCAAATCAGACGATTGTCGCCGGTGCCAACCTCGCCTTGACCAATTTGTTCCCTGCATTAAATGGTTCGACGAATTTAACGTTCAGCCTCCAAAATGCTCCGGATGGCGCTTCCATCAACCCAACAAACGGCGCCTTTTCCTGGACTCCCGCCTGCGAGCAAGGGAGCACGACCAACCTCATTACCATTTGGGCGTCCGACAGCGGTTCAACCCCATTGAGCAACTCGGTGACCTTTGCCGTGGTTGTCGGCGATTGTGTTGAGGTGAGCATCGGTTCGACCGTGATGCAGATTGGGACAACCAGTTCGGTGCCGGTGAACCTGCTGTCCACCGTGGCGGTGACGAACCTGAATTTCACAGTGAGTTACCCCTCGAACCGTTTCACAAACTGGAGTTTTTCTCCATCAAACAACGCTATTGGCAGCTTCTCGGCCGGGGAATTTGATTCGGCCGATGCCGTTTTTAGCCTGCAGACGGCCAATGGCCAGGTATTCCAAGGCCCGGCGCTGGCGGGAAGCGTGCAGTTCACCGCGACCTCCAATTCGTCCGCCTTCGTCCCGCTGATCATTAAAAACATTCAAGGCACCAAAACCGGCGGGTTTCTTGTCGGGAGCACCGTCGGGGTTGAAGGGCGGGTCGTGGACATCGGGCCGCAACCGCTGCTGGAGGCGTCAATGGTCACAAACGCTCGGATGCTGACACTTTATGGTAATCCGGGCGCAAGTTACCAGATCGCATACGCCACGAACCTGCTGATCACCAACTGGGTGCCGGCATGGCGTGTTCCTATGACAAATCTCGCGGAGATGTTCCCGGTAAACCAAATGCTATCTCAAGTATTTTACCGTGCGTGGGAATTCCACGCTAATCCGCCCGTTCTTGACCTCAATTCGTTTACTCCAACGAATTTGCTGTTGACGGTTTACGGACAGAAGGGCAGCAATTACCTCCTTGTCGCCGGAACAAACCTTCCACCGCACGGCGGGTGGAGTTCGGTGGCCGGATTTATGATGACGAACTCCTTCCAATTCATCGGAGTCGGCCCGCTAACAAATCGAACGGACTTCTTCCGCGCCGAGCGGCAATAACAAAGAATTCTGGATTAAACAATGTGGCAACTTGATCCAAAGTCGAGTTTAGGGGGCTAACCCGCATTCAGCTTTTGCTGACGGGTTGGAGCGGTCTCCTTGGGTGGGTTGCCGCCGTCTTCCGGTTGCGCTGGCCGGCCCGCTCGAGAACTTGTTCGATGTGGACGTCCACCTGCCTGAGAAACGAAGGCGAGACCGCGTAGCCGTCGCTCTCGTAGGTCAACAGCGGCATGTCTGCCTCCAGGCTCAGCGGTTTGAGGATGGCTTCGGAAACCCTGTAGGGCAGGCAATTGAACGGGCCGATCAGGAAAATTCCGTCATAGCCTTCGTTGGCGGCCTCCAGTCCTTTGCCGACGCTGGGAATGACTTCTCCAAAAATCGCCGGTGAAATGTGCCGGGAGGCCTTCTCGAATAGGGACGACACGTTGTTCGGCCCGCCCACCAGCAATCCCGTCTTGCGGAAAATGTGGCGGCAGCGGCCTTCGTACCAACGTTCAGCCTGATAACTCATCCATTGTCGCAAATACTGCTGTCCGTCCGGTTGAAAAACTCTCAGGCACGCTTTGGCCAGAGCCGGATAACCTGGCTTCATGCCCCAACCGTTGGCCGTTCCCGCCACGTCGTGATAGGCGGCGTATTGTATCAGATCAGCCAGATCCACCGGCTTGAGGATGATGCCACTGGCCGCATAACGTTCGTGGACGCCTTCCATGAAGAAGGGACTGAACCGGGTGAAGAAGTCCCCAGTTATCACGACCTTGGGACACGTCGATGGGTCCCGCTTGCGCGGCAAGGCCGCCAGCCCGTTCGCGAATCCAGGCAGTTTGGCGTTAAACTCCTCCAGTGAGCCGGCCCCGTCCATGAACCGCAGCCATTGCTCCCGCAATTGTTCCACACTGCCGGGACATCCCACGGCGCCCAAAACCTGCTCGATCTCCACCAGAATGTCCGCCACTTGGATGGCTGGGGAGACACTCTGGACCAGGGACGCGCGGTCGATGCCGCACCAGCCGTTTTCCTGGGTGGGATTGAGCAAAAACAGATCGGGCAACCGCTGCTCGGCAATGAACCTCTCAAAATAGCCCATATAACAATCCGAGACGCAGGGGGCGCCTCCGCGCACCATGTAGAAGCCCGTTACTTCCCCGGGTGGGCGATGCTCACTGATCTGCAACAGTTGACCGAGGCAGATTGGCAGAGGGAGGCACTCGCGCCCCGATGTGTGCTGGAGACCCTTGTCGAGCTGATTTCGATCCAGCGCAATGGTTTCCCCCACCTGGAGTCCCAGCCACCGGGCGGCCATCGCCAGGCTCTCCGAGTGGTATTGGGAGAAATTCGGGAAACGGATTCTCACCCGAGGGTCATCCAGCCGAATGGTATCGCCGTTGGTTCGGATAACACGGCCGCCCCGGACCAACTCGCACGCGTTGAACGGCTGAACGGCCAGGGTTTGGCCCGCCTGGTAGTTGGCGGCGATGTCCAGAAAGGCCTCCAAGCGGGTCTGGATCCCGGCGCCGGCGGTATGGGCGTCGATCTCGAGAATCAGGTGGGGTTTTGCGCCCATCACTGAAGCCAGCATGGATTGGGTGAAAGCGTCGATGGTGCAACTGAAATTGCTCACGCACAGCAGGAACAAATTGGGGTGCGCTTTCACGATGGCCGCGGCATTCAGAATCTGATTCGCGAAGTGCCAGGCGGTGGGTCCTGCTTCCACTGGCGAGAGGCAGTCGCCCGGGATGACGGTCACTCCCATGCTGGAGAGCTTTCGAGCCACCGATTGGGAGGCCTCCGGCGCAAACGCGCTGTAGCTGTGACCGGCCAGGAGAATCGCCAGCTTCCCTTCCGCAGCCGATTGGGCCAGCGTCGTTTCGCCGAGCTTCAAAAGCGTGCCTTCCGCCTCTTGCTGGGCGCGCACCGCAGCCGTCCATGCCCTCGCCGCCAGTTCGCCGGCCAAGCCCAACTCATGCACGGCCATCTCCACCAGCGCCGAACAGGCGCCGTAGCCCTTGGAGAAATCCAGCAGCGGACACAGGAAATGCAGCTCTGGGAAGGCCTTGGCCATGAACGACGGACTGGCCTGGGTGATCGGGCACAAATAACAATCGCGGCAGCCCTTGGCTTGGGGCATGCGTATCACCTGCGGCAGAAAGATGAGGTTGACTCCCCCCCGCGCCAGGTCCAGCACCGCGCCGTGTGCGATTTGCACCGGAAAACAAAAGCCGGCGTTGGATTTCAGTTCGCCCTGGGGATCCACGCCGGAGAGGACTGTTTCGAATCCCAAAGTGGTAAAAAACGTGGAAAAGAGCGGATGCAGCGAATGCGTCAGCAGCGCCTTCGGAAGGCCAATGCGCCGGCCCGCGTTGGCCCGGGCGCCCAAAGCGCGGCCAAACAGCACGCTGGTTCGTTGCTCCACCAAATCCGGCGCCGCGACCGTCCTGGACTTTCGCTTCCACAAATTCTCATATAGGCTGCAACGCCCGCCGAATGGAAACACCCGGCCGCAAACTTCAAAACGGTCAATGTTGCAATAGAGCTTGCAGGCCTGGCAGATGAATCGGCCCACCCGCTTCAGTTCCGGGGCCGCCAAAGTGCGCAGGTCCGCCCCCGTGTCCGCAAAACCATTCGACCGCTTCCAGGCCATCAGCGCCACGCCCAATGCTCCCAGCAACTCCGGATGGGGAGGAATCACCACCTGGCGACCCACGTGATGCGCAAACGCATGGCCCAGCGCGTGATTCAGGGCCACGCCCCCCTGTAAAAACACCTTTCGGCCGACGCAGCGCGGCCCCTTGACCTTGGTGAGGTAATTGGCGGCGATGGCATAGACCAACCCGGCCACAATGTCATCGTGCGAATGCCCCTGCTGTTGGGCTGAGCGAATATCAGAGTTGATGAACGCCGCGCAAGTCGCTTTAAAATGCACCGGCGAGGACGCCCCCAGCGCGACGCTGGATATTTCGGTCACCGCCACGCCCAGGTCGCACCGGGCGCTCTCTTCCAGAAAGGATCCCGTGCCGGCGGAACAAGCGTTGTTCATCGCGTAGTCAACCGGAACTCCATTGCGCAAATGGATGTACTTGGAATCCTGCCCGCCAATTTCCATGATCGTGTCCACTTCAGGGTCGAAATGGCTCGCCCCGGCGGCGTGGGCGGAGATTTCGTTGAAGACGTATTCCGTCCCCAGGTAGGCTCCAACGATTTCCCGCGCCGAGCCTGTCGTTCCTATCAGGCCGATGCGGGCGTCGCCAACTTGTTCGGCCAGTGCTCGCAAGCACGCGCGCGAGGAAGCCACGGGGTCCCCTTGGGTGCGCAGGTAGTGCGAGGCCACCACGCCGCCCGTGGCAGGATCCAGCAACACCGCCTTGGTGGTCGTTGATCCCGCGTCCACTCCCAGCACCATTGGGCCGTCTGGCGGCGGCTGCAGGGGCGGCGCGGCGATGATTTGGACCAGGCCGGCGAAACGATTCAGCGGTGGAAGCCGGCCAAGACGTGGCTGGAACGACAACTTCGGAGACCGGTGCAGGGGTTGGTCCCGGGTCAGTAAAGCCGTGCCCCAGGCCTCGAACCACGGGCTTTCCTCCAGCACCACAAACTCCGTGTTGGGAAGCTTCGCCCGCAGAGCCGCGAGCATGGCCGCATTGCGGCTCACGCCCCCGGTCAATAGCACCCGCCGCCGCGAACGCTGGCCTTTTTCCAGCAACGCGACCACCTTGTTGGCCATGCTGTCATGCAGAGTGTGAAGGATATCCGCCGGCACTGCCTCATTCCGGTTCAACTTGTGGGTGATGTCCGACTTGCAGTGAACGGAGCACCGGGACGCCAGCGGCACAACCTTGCCCCGCAACGAAAGTTGGATTGCCGCCTCCATCCCAAGCCCCATCCGCCCGATTTGCTGCACCAGGAACTCCCCGCTTCCGGCGGCGCATTTGTTGTGCGAAAGGACATGAGTGATCCTGCCGCGCGTGAGAATATAGACCAGGAAGGCTTCTCCCCCCAGCGATGCCACGGCGTCGAAATCTTCCCCCAGTTCACGCAAGGCGCGCCGAATGGCCGCCACCTCCGTCAGGTGGCCCAATTGCCCCGAAACCCCGAAATAATCCACGTCGGCAAATTCCGCCTCGGCCAGTATCTCCTTGAGCGTCTCCAGGGGACGACCACAATGGAGCGCTACACGGGCCTCCCTCCGCTCACCATGAAGGGCAACGGCCTTCACCGACAAGGCACCGATGTTCACGCCTGCGCACGACACAATTTTAATATCCTCGCCTCACCCTCGACCACCCCCGCAAAGGTACCGTTCAACCCTCATTCCGGCTTCGCTTATCTTGGCAATAGTCGGTCAATTCTTGTGAAGCGCGGAAATCATCAAGCCGCCACCCTTCGCGGCACTGCAATCCATCCAGACCGAACGCCCCTGGGATGATTGAAAATAGTTGCGAATAATGCTTGTTATCCTTCTGAATGCGCTTACAGTGGCTGCCTGTTCGATAGCTTGTCACTTTCAAGACATGACGAATCCTCAGGTGAACATGGTTCAGTGATGATTTTAAACCCGATGGTCGGGATCAGTCTGGAAAAGCAGTTCGTCGGGACAGTAAAAGTTCACATGAGTAATAAATTGTTCGTAGGAAATCTTTCCTTCAACACCACTGAAAACGACCTCCAGGATGCGTTCGCAGCCCATGGCACGGTCACTGAAGCCAACCTGATGATGGACCGGTCCACAGGCCGTCCGCGCGGGTTCGGTTTCGTCACAATGAGCACGCCCGAAGAGGCGCTCAAAGCCGTCGAGGCGATGAACGGCAAGTCCATTGACGGCCGCCCGCTCACCGTCAATATCGCCAGGCCGCGCGAAGAGCGTCCCGCCGGCGACCGCGGCGGCTACCAGGGTGGCGGCGGACGGCGGCGCTACTAATCACATCGGTTGAACGTGTTCGAGGTCCGGCTTCGCCGGGCCTCAAATCATTTTCCGGGCCGCTTCCGGCTGTGCCGGTCCGCGTGAGCGCCCCTCGGGGCAAAAACCGGTTGAATTCGGGGAACGACCAATGAAACAAGAACATATTGAAGTGGAAGGGCAGGTGCAGTCGGTGTTGCCGGGGACGATGTTCCGGGTGGCGCTGGACAATAAACATCTCGTGCTCGCCACCATCTGCGGCAAAATGCGCAAACGCTGGGTGCGCCTGACCGTCGGCGACCGCGTCAAAATGGAGATGTCTCCCTACGATTTGGATAAGGCCCGCATTACGTGGCGCCTCAAATAGAGCGTCGAAGGTTCCTGAGAGGGTTTGAATGCTTTGTGCTTCGAGTACGGCCGCCGACCTGTTTTAATGGCGACGAATCAGAGCGTGGGATTTTTGGTCGCTCTCGCCCGAGTTTGATCGTTGGCGTTTCTGGATGCGTGCAGCGCCTGTTTCGATGGCCCTGACCGCTTTGCGTGTCCGTCCATGTCCATCCCTCCTTTCCCTTCCTCCCCTTGCTTGCATTCGTGAATTCGCCCTGCTCAGGCCGTTTGCCGACAATAGGTAGTTTGACAGCCTGCTCCCGCACCTCTACAATCCGCTAACGACAAGCGTATGGAGAAATGATGCAATGAATACCCAAATCAACCGGCGTGACTTCGTTAAATCCACCCTCTTCGCTTCAGCCGGATTGCCTCTGGCGCTGAGTGCGCCGCCGAGAGCCGCGGCTCAAAACCTATCATCGCCTCAAGCCGAATCATCCGCCGAGGTTCCGGAAAAGATGCCTGTGGGCAAAATGGGCGGGCAGGAATTCAGCCGGTTGATCCTGGGCGGCAATCTCATCGGCGGCTGCGCGCATTCCCGCGATTTGGCCTACGTCGGCACCCTGGCGCGCCGCTACAACACGCCGGCGAAAATTCGGGAGACATTGGAGTTGGCGGAAGCGCAGGGCATTAACTCCTTCAACACTCATATCATGCAGGATAACTCGTCCCTCTTCGACCATTGGAAGAACGGCGGCAAAATAAAATGGTTCGTCCAAGTGGGGCCGGACGACGATGGCGGTTATTCCCAAATCGACAAGGCGATTGACCAGGGCGCAGCCGGCCTTCATGTTTGGGGCGTTGCCGCCGAGAGCCTGCTCGGACAAAACAAATTGGAGAAAGTGGGCAAAATGGTGGAGTTGATCAAAACCAAAAAGCGCGTTGCGGGCGTGGCCTGCCACGACCTTCGGGTCATTGTTGAATGCGAAAAAGCAGGAATGGACGTCGATTTCTATCAAAAGACTTTCCACAGTCACGAGTATTTCACCGCTCCCCGATCCGGAGAAACCGACGTCTGCGGCCCAAATGATAACTCCTGGTGCAGCGATCCGCAGGCCGTCATCGATGTCATGGCCAAAATCACCAAACCTTGGATTGCCTTCAAAATCCTTGCTGCTGGCGCCATCAACCCGGAAAGGGCTTTCCCCTACGCCTTTATCAATGGTGCCGACTTTGTTCTGGTCGGCATGTTCGACTGGCAGGTGGCGGAAGACGCTGCCCTGGCCCGGCGTATCGTCCGTCTCACCAGCAAGCCCGGTTCCAAACGCACCCGCCCCTGGGATGGCCGCGTCGCTGTGGGTTAAGCTGTCAACGGCGGCCCAAAAGTGCGGCGGGGTTGCGGTCCCAAACCAAGGATCGGAGTCAGGAAAGCAAGCATCGGAGTCGCATCTTGGCATCTGACTCTGATGAACGATTCTGGGCTGAGTGCCTGCTGTCTCCAAGGAGTTTTAAAATGCGCTCTCAGGGGTTTTGCTTGGACAGCAGCGTGGACAGGCGCAGGGCCATTTCCAGTGATTGTTCGTAGTTGAGGCGGGGATCGACGGGGCTGCGGTAGTCGCGGGAAAGATCGGCTTCGGTTAGTCCACAAGCGCCGCCGAGGCACTCGGTGACATTTTCTCCCGTAAGCTCGAAGTGAACTCCGCCGAGGCGCGCGCCGCCGTCAGCAAGAATCTGGAAGGTGGCTTCCAACTCGGCCAACACTTTCTCAAATCGCCGCGTCTTAACGCCGGCGCTGGTGGTCTCGGTGTTGGCATGCATTGGATCGCAAACCCACAGGACATTGTGTCCGCCCTGACGCACAGCTTGGACAATGGCCGGCAGTTCCTTCGCGACGGACGCCTGGCCAAAGCGGGTAATCAATGAAAGCCGGCCTGGTTCGTTGGCGGGATTCAATGTCTGGCACAGAGCAACGACTTGGTCCGGGGTGATCGGCAGGCCGATTTTAACGGCAATGGGATTGCGGATGCCGCGGAAGTACTCGACATGCGCGCCATCGAGATCGCGCGTGCGATTGCCGATCCAGGGGTAGTGGGTGCTGAGATTATACCAGCCTTCGCGCCGTGGCACCTGGCGCGTGACCGCCTCTTCGTAGCACAGGTGCAAGCCCTCGCGGCTGCTGAAGAAATCCACCCGATTCATTTCCGGCAAGGCGCGGCCCGTGAGCGTTTCGGCAAATCGCAGGGACTCGGTGATCGAATTGACCATCCGATGGTATTCATCGGCCAGCGAGGATTTATGGCCAAAGGGGAGTGCCCAATACTCCGGGTGATGCAGGTCGGCAAAACCGCCGTCCACAAGGGCACGGATAAAATTGATCGTCAACCCGGCGCGCTCGTAACCGCGCAGAAGCAATTCCGGGTCAGGCTGCCGCTCGTCGGGACGGAAGGCCATGCGGTTGACCAGATCGCCGCGATAAACGGGCAGGGTGACGCCATCGCGGGTTTCGGTGTCGGAAGAGCGCGGTTTGGCGTATTGACCGGCAAAGCGGCCGACGCGCGTGACGCGCTGACGGGCGCCCTGCACCAGCACCAGGCTCATTTGGAGGAGGATTTTCAACTTGGAGGCAATGGCCCCCGATTCGCAATCGGCAAAGGTCTCGGAGCAATCGCCGCCTTGGAGGAGGAAGCGCCTGCCGAGGGCGGCTTCGGCGAGTTGCTGTTTGAGGGATTCGACTTCCCAACTGCTGACCAGCGGCGGCAAGCGGTGCAACTGCGCGAGCGCGGCATCCAGCGCCGTTTGATCCGAATAAACGGGCTGCTGCGTGGCGGTCTTTTGCCGCCAGGAATCCGGGCGCCATTCGCTGGACTGGATGGTTGCGCTCATTGGATTGAGGATGCCTGAAGATTGTTGTGGGTTCAAGAGCGTGGGCAAGTGACGCTTTGAGAATTCGGACGTCTTGATTGAAAAATGGTCATTGAGAATCTGTCATTGGTTATCGGGTGGCAGGGGGACACGGGCTACGTTGTTTATTGGGCGGGTGAGTTTGAGGAGGGTCCAATGAGAGGCGGTCCTGGCCCGCCAGAAGGCCACGCACGCCATGCCGTGCGCCAGGACGGCGAAGAGAGGCGGGGTCTGATGGGTGTAGTAGGTCCAACATTGTCGGGTGGTGCCCCATCGTTCGAGGAAATATCCCAAGGCGGACCCGGCCACAAAGGTGAGCGTGGCCCAGCGGAAATCGACGGGAGTGAGGATGAACAGGGCGCATAAAACAAGAGCGACCCAGGTCAAGGATTTATCCAGCGACGGCGCGGCAAACCACACGAGCAAGGCGTAAAACCCGGTGAAGACGACCCAGTAGGCGACGCAAAAGCATCGCTGGCGGCGGTCAAACGGGCGGTGATCAATGAGTTTTTCCGTCCAGCCAAGCAGGCGGGCCAGGCGGTCCGTGGCGAGGGTGGAGATGGGCCACGCGGGGATGATCCAGAGGGGAGGTCGTTGGGAGGTGTAGTAGAACCACAGATTGGTTTGCGTTCCCCAGCATTCGATGGCCAACCCGCCGGCCAGGCCGGCGAGAGCGATTTTGAGGTCGGCGCGCCAGTCGGCTTTAGCCATGATGAGGAGGAACATCGCCACGAAGTTTCCCAGCAGCAGCCAATCGAAGCGCCAGTGGCGTTCGCCGTCCCAGCCGGCATCGACGACGAAGGCATCGCGGGCCAGAGGCCACCAGAACCAGGCGATGAGGGCCATCACGGCCAGGTAACCGCCCAACAAATAAAATGATTGACGCGACCAGCCCGGCAGCGAGGCGGCATGACGGAGCAGGGATGGTTTGGGCATGAGCGGAGTGTATTTGGTTTAGAGGGCGGGTGGCAATGAAAAGTCGTTTTGGATTGCAGCCGGGCGGCAATTCTGGTGATGTGGGGATTGCGGGCGGCAAACGCGCCGCCTCTTCATCACCAAGGCAAATTCTATGAGAAAACTGAGTGTCTTGAATCTGACGCCGGCTCTGATCGGGCTGGGGTCGCTTTTGGTCTATATCCTGGCTTGCACGTCCTTCAGTCCGGACGACACGAAGGTGCTTTACGACACAGTCGATGGAAAAACGGGCATGACGGGAGTGGCCGTTTATGACCGAAAAACGGGGAAATCGGAAGTGCTCTTTCAACCGTTCACGCTGTATGGGCCGAACCTGGAGCGCAAGGCGGCGCTGTTGCGGCCGCAATGGGTGGAGGGGGGGCACAGTTTTCTGACCGCGTGGCGCGCGGGCGGGGATGATTCCGACAACACGTCATTGAATATCGCGGTGCTTCCGTTTGACCGGCGGGGGCCGGCGCGCATCTTCGAGGCGCCGGAGTTGGGCGACGATGGGGCATCGTTGTTTTATTACTGGCCGGTGCCCGTGGTTGGGAAGCACCTGTTCCTGGTCGGCCGGTCCAACAGCATCGTGCGCCTCGATTACGCCACGGGGGAGATGCGGCGGGAAACGAACCAGGAGGAAGTCGTGCCGCTGCCATCGCCCGACAATGACCGGTTGTTTTATTTGAGCGGGGCGGACAAAACCAACGGGGCGTCGGAATACGGAGTGATGGACCCGGAAACATTTGCGCGCACTCCGCTTTTTCACATTGCGGAGGGAAAGGTGTCGGTGTTTTCGCTGGCGTTGAGCCGTGACGCCAAGAGTCTGGCATATCAGGTGGAGGATGAGAAGCCGCCGGTCATTCATTTGCTCGAAAGCGGCAAGGCGGCGAAAACGCTGTCGCTTGCATCGCTGGGTGGGGAAGCGGAAGTGAGCGTGCGGCAGTTTTCGCCCAAAGGGGATATCTTGTATGGTTGCTACGAGAGGCCGGAAGAGGGGGGAGGCAGCGTCGAATGTGGGTTGGTCGAAATCCCGCGGGATGGGTCTCCGGCGCGCAAGACTGTCCTGATCAGCAAGGCGCCGGCGGGCGGCAAAGATCAGTGGGCATCACTTCAAGTCGATCTCTCGCACGATGGCAAGACGGTGGCCGTGGAGTCGCTTTGGCTGGCATGCAACGAGCACCCGATCAACAGTGAAGATTGCGCGCTGTTCCTGGTGGACGTGTCGGGGTCCGGGCGCGAGGTCACCAAGGTGGCGATTCCGATGCCGCCCAAGGAGGCGTCATCACCTTTCGGGAAATGACGATGCGCCAGATTCTATTTGCGGTTTTTTCGGCGGTTTGCGGGGAGAATCCAGAGCACGTCTGGGCGCCGGGCGGGGAAGCGCTGCCGTGTTGCGAGCGTTGCACGGGCCTTTATGCCGGGGCGCTGGCAGCCATCGTGCTGCGGCTCTGGCTGAGGCCGCGCGCAAGCGGACAGAGCTTGCGCATTCACGGGCTGTTCCTGTTGCAGTTGGGGTTGTTTGTTTTCCCGTGGATGCCGCAAGGGGCGGTGTTAAGGACGATATCCGGCGGGCTGTTTGGATTCGGGGTGGTGGCATTTCTCTGGCCCGCGGTTTGCGCCTGGCTCCCGGCGGCGAGGGTGACGACGTTCGGGGGCATGGCATACGCGATGGGATTGGCGGGCTGCCTTGGGCTGACGCCGGCCATCGCCGAATGGGGCGGAAAGGCCGGGGCGTTCGTCTTGACAGGGCTGGTGCTGGCCGGCGCAGTGGCGCTGGCGGCGCTGGCCGGGGCCAACGTGGCGCGCTGCCTGATAGAGCTTTTGGCGATAATTCTCGACAAGAAAAGGCCAGAGTTTAGCCAATAAGGGTGTTGCCGGACGGCGTGGAATCTGGTTTAAAGCGGTCCACATGAGTTCCCATTATCGAAAGAGGATTGTCGCAGCCCTGCTGATGGCCGGGCTGTCCGCTGGTTTCATTTCAACGGGCTTTGCCGAAGAGTGCGTTGCGGCGGGGCCGCCGGCGGCGATCAATTCGGGGGACAACGCCTGGCTGCTGGCCAGTTCGGCGCTGGTGCTGATGATGACGGCGCCGGGGCTGATCCTTTTTTATGGGGGACTGGTGCGGAGCAAGAACGTGCTTTCGACGATGGGGCACAGCCTGATTCTGATGGCGATGGTGTCGGTGCTGTGGATGGTTTATGGGTACAGCGTGGCGTTCGCGGCGGGGAACGAGTTTTTCGGGAATCCGACGCAGTATTTCATGCTGCGGGGCGTTGGGGCGGCGCCCAACGGGGACTACGCGGCGACGGTGCCGCAGCAGAGTTTCATGCTGTTCCAAATGATGTTCGCGATCATCACGCCGGCGCTGATCAGCGGGGCGGTGGCGGAGCGGATGAGATTCGGCGCCTGGGTATTGTTTACGTGCCTGTGGGTGACGGTGATTTATTTTCCGTTGTGCCATATCGTTTGGGGAAAGGGTGGAATGTTCAACTGGGCGCTGGGGGGAAAGTACCCGGTGCTCGATTTTGCCGGAGGAACGGTGGTCCACGTCAGTTCGGGCGTCTCGGCGCTGGTGTGCGCGGTGGTGCTGGGCAAGCGGGTGGGTTTTCCGCATGAGCCGATGCCGCCGCACAACGTGGTGCTGAGCCTGGTGGGGGCCGGATTGCTGTGGGTGGGGTGGTTTGGGTTCAACGCGGGCAGCGCGGTCAACGCCGGGGCGCTGGCCAGCAGCGCGTTCGCGGCGACGCATTTTTCCGCGGCGGCGGCGGCGCTGGGCTGGGTGGGGGCGGAATGGATGGGGAAAGGCAAACCGAGCGTGCTGGGCGTGGCGTCGGGAATGGTGGCGGGCCTGGCAACGATCACCCCGGCGTCTGGGTTTGTGTCCGTTCCGGCGGCATTTTGCATTGGGCTGACCGGGGGCGTGGTTTGCTATTACGCGGTGACGAAACTCAAGAGGCGGTTTGGGTATGATGATTCGCTGGACGTGTTCGGGGTTCACGCGGTGGGGAGCACGGTTGGACTGCTGATGGTGGGATTGTTTGCCGACGCGAGCGTCAACGCGGCCATCGGCACGACCTTCAAGAGAGGAGGCAAAGTGATTTCGCTGAGCGGAAGCCCGGAGCAGTTGATCAATCAATTTCGCGGAGTGGTTTTTACGGCGCTGCTGGCGGGAGTGGGGACGTTGGTGATACTAAAAGTGGTGGACCGCCTGGTCGGCTTGCGGGTGACGGCGGAGGATGAAGATTCGGGACTGGACTTGAGCGAGCACGGAGAGAGGGCGTACAACGAGTAATATATAAGTGTTGCGCAAGGAAGGGGGTTGGGCCTTACTGGTGCGCCAGAATGGCACGCTTGGAGCGTGGATAATCGAGGAAATATGGCCACACCAAAATCCAGTTTTCTGGACCGGGTCCTGGGCCGCATCGGGCGGCTGGACACCGAGGGGTTGCAGAGTGTGGTGCAACGGCTGGCGCGGGAGCGGCATTTTCTGGAAACACTCTTCAACGCCATCGAGGACGGGGTGCTGGTGGTGGACGAAAATGGGCGCGTGCTTTATCTGAATCAGGCGGTGACGAGTTTGCTGGGCTGGGCGGCGGAGGAGGCGGAGGGGCGGCCGGTGGGGGATTTGCTGCCGGAGCTGGATTGGGAGAAGTTGAGCGGGATCAGAGGCGTCGGGCCGCGCGTGAGGCATCATGAGATCGAGGTGACGTATCCGCAGCCGCGGTTTTTGCGGGTATCGGCGGCGCCGCTGGACGGGGAGGCGAAGGGGAAGACGGGGATGGCGCTGATATTGCACGACGCGACGGAGGCGCGGGAGAAAACGTTTGAGGCGATAGAAAGCGAGCGCATCCACTCGCTGACTCTGCTGGCGGCCAGCGTGGCGCATGAGATCGGCAACCCGCTCAACGCGCTGCACATTCATTTGCAGTTGTTGACACGGGAGGTGAGGAAGTTGCGCCAGCCGGAGGGGGAGACGGCGGGGCCGGAGATCGCGCGGAAATTGGAGCAATACCTGGATGTGGCGCGCGGGGAGATCACGCGGCTGGATTATATTGTGACGCAATTCCTCCAGGCAATCCGGCCCTCGCCGCCGCAACTGGCGCCGGGGTCGCTCAACGACGTGGCCCGGGAGACACTGGAGTTGCTGCGGCCGGAGCTGGAGAACCGGGGGTTGACGGTGAAGGAGAAACTGGCGCGGCGGCTGCCGCTGTTGCCGCTGGACGCCGGGCAGATGAAACAGGTGCTGGTGAACCTGATCAAGAACGCGATGCAAGCGATGACGCGGGGCGGGGCGCTGACCGTGCAAACGGGAGTGGCGGGGGACTGCGCATGGGTGAGCGTGGGCGACACGGGCGGGGGGATACCGCAGGACCGGATCAATCACATATTCGAGCCGTTTTACACGACCAAGAAGAAGGGGACCGGGCTGGGGCTGATGATTGTGCAGCGGATCGTGCGGCAGCACGGCGGGCACATCGAACTGGAAAGCCACGTCGGCGAGGGGACAACCTTCCGTATCCGGCTGCCATTTCGAGAGCGGGAGCCGAAATTGCTGGAAGCGACGGGCGAGAAGAGAGAAAGGAATGAACACGAAGATCAAACCGATGCTGCTGATCGTCGATGACGAGAAGCCGACGCGGGAGGGATTGCGGGCGGCGCTGGAGGAGCATTACGACGTTTGGGTGGCGGAGGACGCCCAAGCGGCGGCGGAGTTGCTGGAGAAGGAGAGTTTTGCGGTGCTGTTGACGGACTTTCGGCTGCCGCAGGAGGACGGCATGAAGTTGATCGGGCGGGCCAAGTCGCTGTCGCGGCCGCCGGTGTGCATATTGATGACGGCCTACGGATCGGAGGAGTTGGCGGTGGAGGCGATGAAACGAGGGGCCGACGATTACATTGCCAAGGGGCGGCTGCAGATCGACGAACTGGAAATGCGCATTGCCAAGGCGCTGAGGCAGCAACAACTGGAGACGGAGAACGTGGCGTTGCGGCAGCAGTTGGAGAGCAAATTCGGGCTGGAGAACATCGTGGGGCAATCGGCGGCGATGAAGGAAGTATTTGACGTGGTGAGGCAGGTGGCGCCGACGCGAGTGAGCGTGCTGCTGCTGGGGGAGAGCGGGACGGGCAAGGAGCTGGTGGCCAAGGCGATCCACCAGGCGAGTCCGCGGGCGCATTTGCCGATGGTGACGGTGCATTGCGCGGCGCTGGCGCCGACGCTATTGGAGAGCGAGTTGTTCGGGCATGAGAAAGGGGCGTTCACCGGGGCGTACGAGAGGCGGATCGGGCGCTTTGAGCAGGCCCAGGGGGGAACGCTCTTTCTGGACGAGATCGGGGAGATCGACGCGACGGTGCAGGTGAAGTTGCTGCGGTTTCTTGGGGAGCGGACGTTCGAGCGGGTGGGGTCAAACAAGACGCTGACGGCCGACGTGCGGGTGATAGCGGCGACGAACAGGAATCTGAAGGAGCAGGTGGCGGCGGGGAAATTCCGGGAGGACTTGTTTTTCCGGCTGGCGGTGGTGCAGATCACTTTGCCGCCGTTGCGGGAGCGGAGGGGGGACATCCCCTTGCTGGTAAAGACGTTTGTGGAGGAATTTGCGAGGGAGAACCAGAAGAAGGTGAACGAATTGACGCCCGACGCGCTCGAAGCGGTGATGACTTACTCCTGGCCCGGGAACGTGCGGGAATTGCGGACGGCGATCGAATCGTCGGTGGTGCTGGCGCGGGGCGAGAAGATCGGGTTGCGCGACCTGCCGGCGGCATTGCGGACGGCCGCGGTGGGCGGGACCAGCCCGGCGCGGCTGCTGGCGCAACCGGAAATGACGGTGGCGGAGGCGGAGAAGCAATTGATCGCGCGCGCTCTCAAGGAAGGGGGCGGCAACCGCACGCTGGCGGCGCAGAAGCTGGGGATGAGCCGGCGCACGCTGCACCGGAAGCTGCACCTCTACCAATTGGAGGGCTTGTAAGTGCCGCTGCAAGATTGGATTCACCATTGGGAGGTGGGCGCCGGGGCGAGGGTGCTCAAAGTGACGGCGGCGATCCTGGCATTTGCCGCGGCCGCCACGTTGTACGACGTGGTGGCGTACGAGAGTTTTTCGAGCGAGGAAGCGATGGAGACGGCGCAAGTGGCGCGCAATCTTGCGCAGGGGCGGGGCTATACGACGCAATCCATCCGGCCATTGTCAATCTATTTATTGGAGCGGGGACAGGCGGGCGGGGCGACGTGGCGCGAGCGATGGGCCGACGTGAGCAACGCGCCGGGGTATCCGTGGCTGCTGGCGGGATTGATGAAGGCGCTGCCGTTTGAGTTCACGGCCACCCAGGATTGGTATTACCAGCCGGAGCGATGGATCGCGGTTTTCAACCAGGGGATTTTCCTGGTGGCGGTGATGATTCTGTTCCGGGTGGCGCGGCGGCTGTTTGACGCGCGCGTGGCCTGGCTTTCGGCGGTGCTGATGGCCGGGACGAACCTGTATTGGAGGTTTAGCGTATCCGGTTTGTCAACGATGTGGCTGGCGGCGGTTTTTTTGGCGGTGGTGTGGTGCCTGGCAGCACTGGAGGAACGGGAGCGGACGGGGGCTGAAAGTTGGGCCGGTTCGATGGGCCTGGCGTTGCTGGCTGGGGGGCTGACGGGGGTGGGGGGGGTGAGCCGCTACGCCTTCGGGTGGATGATCTTGCCGGTGCTGCTGTTTGTCGCGGGTGTCGGGCGCCGGGCGCCGGGCCGGTTATGCGTTGGGGCGGCGGCGGCGTATCTGGTGGTGGTCAGCCCGTGGCTGGCGCGAAATTACGAATTGAGCGGGAATTGTTTTGGGGCAGCCGGATACGCCATTGTGCAGGAAACGCCGCCGTTTGGAGGAGACACGCTGGAGCGGTCGTTCAACCCCGAAGGGGGCCTGCGGCGGGTGTCGGTGAGGGACGTGGTTGACAAGTTTCTGGCCAACGGCCGTGAGATAGGGGGGAGCCAATTGCCGCGGCTGGGGGGCAACTGGGTGGTGTCGTTTTTCCTGGTTGGGCTGCTGTTGCCCTTTCGCAACGCGGCGGCGGGGCGGATGCGGCTGTTTTTGGCGGGATCGATGGCGCTGTTGTTTGTGGCGCAGGCGTTGGGGCAAACGCACCTGAGCCAGGATTCGCCGCAGATCAACTCGGAGAACCTGCTGGCGCTGGCGGCGCCGCTGGCCTTTGTCTATGGTGTGGCGCTCTTTTACGTGCTGGTGGACCAATTAAACACGATTCCGGTGGTAGCGCAGAGTACGATAGTAGGTATCTTTACAATTATCATGTGTCTGCCTTTTATTGGCGCATTGACCCTTGGGAACAGGCCAAAGGTCAATTCGCCGTATTCACCGCTGCATATACAGAGGGTGGCACGATTGATGCTGGAGGATGAGTTGCTGATGAGCGACATCCCTGGGGCGGTGGCGTGGTATGGGAACCGGGAATGCGCGTGGCTGAGTTTGGACTATGATCGTGAGTTCTTGAAGCTCAACGGTTTACGGCGGGTTCGAGCCCTGTTTTTAACGCAACGGACGACGGACCAACCGTTTCTGTCTGGAATGATGCTTGATCCCTCCAGTTGGGGGCATTTTGTGGAGCAAATCCAAGCCCGGGGGGAGGTGCCGACGGACTTTCCGTTGACCAACGCGCCCACAGGCTTCTTCCCGGAACAACTGCTTTTGAGCGATCAGGCGCGTTGGCGGATGGCGCCCTGAGGGGAGGGAGTGGAAAATTAGGCAAAATTTTCTTTTGACAATTTTGAAAGGAACTCGTAGAACTCGTTGCTGTTGAACGTAACTCCGCAAAAAACTATGCTTGGGTGTGAGGGAAGAGAACAAACAAATTTATGAAAAAGATCCTTGCTTCTGTCGGAATGGTAGCGTTGGGCGCCGCCTCTATGCACGCGCAGTATGCCCCCGGATTATCGCCCCTGGAAATGTCAAAGCCGTGGTCAGTGGCCGCCTCACTGCGCGGATTTTATGACGATAACTATCTGACCCTGCCAAACGGCTATGACGGGCGGGGGAGCCGGCCACCGACCAGCGCGGGTATGGAGGTGACACCGTCCGTGGCCTTCAACCACTCTGTGGAAACGACGCTGATGAGCGCCAGTTACATTTACGACTTGGAGTGGTATGAAAACAAGAGCACGACGGACCAATCGCACCAGTTCAACGCGCGGCTGTCGCATGAGTTCAGCGAGAAGTACAAGCTGGCGGTGCATGAAACGTTCGTGATCGCGCAGGAGCCGACCGTGATCGATCCGTCGATAGTCAGCACGCCATTGCGGGTGGAGGGCAACAATATGCACAACACGGCCGGGGCGGACTTTATGGCGGAGTTGACGAAACTGTTCGATCTGCACCTGGCGTACAACAACAACGTCTATGCGTATCAGCAGAAGGCGCCGGACGTGGTGGGGTATCCTTTCAATTTGACGTATCCGAGCCGTTCGGCGGACTTGGATCGGATGGAACAATTGGCTACAGTGGACATCCGGTGGAAGGCGCTGCCGGAAACCACCGGGGTGCTCGGTTACCAATATGGGCACATTGATTACACCAGCCCGGAGGCAATCATATATGTGGCGCCAGTGCCGCCGACAGTGCCGCCGACAACGAAGCCTGCGGTTTTCAGCAATATCCGCAATGATGACGAGCACTTCGTTTATGTGGGAGTGGACCAGAGCTTCCGGGAGGATTTGAACGGGTCGATACGGGTGGGCGGGGAGTATTTGGATTATTACAAGGATGGCGGGCTGAAGGAGCTTTCGCCGTACATTGACGCCAGTTTGACGTGGCAGTACCTGCCCGGGTCTTCAGTGCTGGCAGGGGTCAAGCATGAGCATAGTTCGACCGACGTGACGGGCGGGGGCATTGGATCGAACGAAAGCCCGGTGCTGGATGCGGACGTGACGGCGGCTTACATATCCCTGACGCATAAAATGACGGACAAGATCACGGCCAGCGTGATGGGGCAGGCGCAGTACTCGACCTTTAACGGTGGCGGGGCGGGATTTAACGGGCGGGATGAGAACTTCTACGTGCTGACGATGAACCTCGCCTACCATATCAATCCGTGGTGGATGACGGAGCTGGGGTACAACTACAGCAAACTGAATTCCGAGATTCCCTACCGCAGCTACACCCGGAACATGGTTTACGTGGGTGTGCGGGCGACATATTAAACAAATAATAACGTTGACCTTTTGTTCAGAAAGCTGGAACGTATTACCCAGTACGATCTAGCTTTTTTTTTGAATTATGGACGCCGTGACGACAACTGAAGCACCCGAAGTCAAGCTGCATTTTCTGGATTATTGGCGGGTGATCCGCCTGCGGCGGAGCCTGATCCTGGTGGTGTTTCTGCTGTGCGTGATGACCAGCACGCTGCTGACGCTCTACCTGCCCAAGCAGTATGCGAGCACGGCGCGGATCGAGGTTCAAAAGGACACGCCGGAGGTGTCCATCCTCCGTACCGAACCTTACGCGCTGGGGGCCGACCCCTACTTCCTGACGACGCAATTCAAGAAAATTGAGTCCTATTCCATTCTCACCAACGTAATCGTCAATTTGCATCTGGATGAGAAACTGGCCCAGCAAATGGGCTTCAGCCGGTGGACGCTGGATGACACCTTCGATTTTCTGTCCCGGAGGGTCAACGTCGAGCAGACGCGCATGACCAGTTTGATCGAGATTACGGTCAAGAATCCCGACCCGCAGTTGGCGGCCGACATCGCCAACGCCATAGTGGCCTCGTACCGGGAGGCGCGATTGGAACAGTGGCGGGACACGCGAGGCGGCGGGATCGAGGGGTTGCAGAAACAAGTCGAAGACGAAGAGGCGAAGAAGGACGCGGCGGAAACGAACCTGGACGAAATGCGGCAGACCCTCCACATATCCGATCTTTACGAGAACAGCCCGATAACCGAGACGATTGAATCGGAAGAACTCAAGGAATATGCCCACCAGGCGATCATGGCGGAGGCCGATTTTAACGAGTACAGCAATGTTTTGGCCAAGCTGGACGCCATACCGCATGAACAATTGGGGTTGGCGCTGTCCGCCGCCCTCCCGAACCACGTGGACAGCGAACTGAGCGAGTTGGCCTACCGCCTGGCGTCATCCAAAGAGAAAATGGCCGCGGCGGTAAATGATTACGGCACCGAGAACCCGGCCTACAAGAGCTTCTCCAACCAATTGTCGCTGGCCCAACAGGAATATGACGCCAAAGTGGCGGGTATCGTCAACGGCATCCGGACGCGTGTGGCCGAAGACCGCGACATTTTGGAGATTGCGCGTCAGGGTGTGGACAAGATTAAAAAGGAGAAGAACGATCAGGACACGAGATTCCGGGGGTACTTCAGGCTGAAGGAGCGGATCGAGGACATGAAGAAGAATCTGTACGATCTGCGGCGGCAACTGGTCGATGTGAGCCTGGAGTTGAGGCAGCCGTTGAAAAGCATCGTGGTCGTGACCGATCCGGGGCGGGTCGAGAAGAAGCCCGTCAGCCCCAAGAGCATGATTATCATTCCATTGGGCATTATCCTCGGCTTGATTGTCGGCATCGGTTTGGCCTTCTTCATCGAGTACCTGGACACGAGCGTCAAGACGATCGACGACGTGGAACGGTCGTTGCAGGCGCCGGTTCTGGGAGTCATTCCGCAGAATGTGGGCATCCTCATGGACGAGGGGCCGGAAAGCCCCCATGCGGAGGCCTACCGTGTGCTGCGGACCAACATCCTTTTCTCGCGCAAGAACGAGAACTGGAACACGATTTCGGTCCTGAGCGGCGGCGCCGGGGAGGGCAAATCGACGACGTTATTCAATTTGGCGACGGTCTTCGCGCAGAATGGCCAGCGGGTGCTGGTGGTCGATTCGGACTTGCGGCGGCCGACGTTGCACAAGTATCTGCACGTGTCCAACACGATGGGGTTGACGGACTTTCTGCTCAAACAGCGATCGTTGGATGAAGTGATCCAAAAGACGAAGATACCGACGATGGATTTCCTGGCCAGCGGCAAGCTGCCCAGCAGTTCGATGAGCATTTTGGGGTCGGTCCAGATGAAGGAAACCATTCAAGAATTGAAGCGGCGCTACGACTTCATCTTTTTTGATTCGCCGCCGCTATTGGGGGTGAGCGACGCGTCGATCCTGGCCAGCGCGATGGACATCGTGCTGCAGGTCATTCAGTATCGCCGATATCCGCAGCCGATGACGTTGCGAGCCAAGCAAATGATTCTGAAGGTGGGAGGCAACATGGTGGGCATCGTGCTGAACAACATCAACATGAGCCAGGACGAGAATTATTACTATTACAGCGGTTATTACGAGTATTCGACTCAACAAAAAGACCAGACCGTTGTCCAAGTCAGTGATGCCGCGAAACCGGCCAAAGTGGAAGTCAAGCAGAGATACTGAACCGGCTGGCCGGGCGCGGATCGAGCTATGAGACTGTTACAGAGACAAATGCCTCGCAACTTTTGCACCCTTGTGGCGGCGCTGGCCGTGGCGGCAGTGCTGGCGGGATGCGGCACCGATAAGCGGCCGGCCCAGCGAGCGACCCCGCCTGGGATGCAGACGCAGCCCCCTGGGGCCAATCCCATGGTGGTGGACCCTCTGAGGGTGGGCGACAAAATCCGGATTGCGCTGGTTGGAATGCCTGATTCAAAGGAACCGACGGAGCAGGAAGTCAAGGATGACGGAACGGTCAGCGTCGATTTCATCGGGCGCATCAAGGCGGAGGGCAAAACGCCCGGAGAATTGCAGAAGGAGATCCAGGAACTGTTGGTTCCGAAATACTTCACACATTTGACTGTCTTGGTGGACACGGTGGCGCGCTGGATATACGTCAGCGGCGAAATCACCATGTCCGGCATGGGGGGCGGGCGCGTTCTTTATTCGGGTCCCATAACAGTGACGCGGGCCATAGCGGCGGCCGGGGATTTCAGTCCGTTTGCCAACAAGAAGCACGTGCGGCTGACGCGGGTGGACAAAACGGTGATCATCGTGAACTGCAAAGAGGCCCTGGAGAATCCGAACCTGGATCCGCCGGTTTTTCCGGGCGATCAGATTTACGTTCCCCGCCGCTTTTACTAATGGTGCAGCTTCAAATCCTGGGGGGAGAGGCCAGCGGGAGGAAGTTTGAAAGCGATCATTTCCCAATCTGCGTCGGACGCGGGGAAGGGGCGGATTGGAGGTTGGACCAACCGGGCGTTTGGGCGCGGCATTTCCAGATCCAGTGGCGAACCGAGGGCTTGGTGATCGAGGCTGAAGAGGCGGCGCTGTTGAGCGTCAATGACATCCCGGCGCGCCGGGCCGTTTTGCGCGGGGGAGACGTCATCACTTTTGGCGCGGTGAAAGCTCGATTCAGCCTCAGTCCACTGCGGCAGTCATCGATGGCGGCGCGGGAATGGCTCACGTGGCTGGGGTTGGGCGCGCTCTGCCTTGGGCAGGTGTGGCTGGTTTACTATTTGATGCGCTGAGCAGGGCCGTCAGTGGCGGAAATGGCGGGTGGCGGTGAACGCCATGGACAACCCGTGCCGGTCCGCCGCGGCAATCACTTCGTCGTCGCGCACCGATCCCCCCGGTTGAATGGCGGCGGTTGCGCCGGCTTTGGCGGCCTCCTCCAGGCCGTCGGCAAATGGAAAGAACGCATCGCTGCACACCACGCTTCCGGCCAGGGAAAGGCCGGCCTGCTGCGCCTTCAAGACGGCGATGCGGCTGGCGTCCAGGCGGCTCATTTGGCCGGCGCCGATGCCCAGGGTGCGGTCGGGGGCGGCGAAAACAATGGCGTTAGACTTGACATGTTTGACGATGCGCCAGCCGAAGAGCATGGCTTGGCGCTCGGCCTCGGTGGGGGAGCGTTTGGTGACAATCCGCAAATCGGCGGCGACGGCACTCTTTTGGTCCGGTTCCTGGGCGAGCAACAAACCGGCGCCGACGCCGCGCAATTCCAAAGCCTGGCCGTCGGCCGGCCATTTCAGCACTTTGAGCAATCGCAGGTTCTTTTTGCGCCGCAGCAGTTCGAGAGCGTCGGGAGCGAATTCGGGGGCGACAATGACCTCGCTAAAGATGGCGGCCACGGCCTCCGCGCAGGCCAAATCGAGGGTGCGGTTGACGGCGATAATGCCGCCGAATGGGGCCTGGTTATCCGTGGCGAAGGCCTTCTCCCAGGCCTGCCGCAGGGTTTGACCCTGGCCGACGCCGCAGGGGTTGGTGTGCTTGAGGATGGCGAGGGTGGGAGGGGCCTGGACAAAATCGGCCGCCAGACGCGCCGCCGCCGTAATATCGAGGATATTGTTGTAGGACAGATCGCGGCCATGAAGTTGCTGAAAGAAATCGGCAAAACTCCCATAAAGAGCGGCCCGCTGGTGCGGATTCTCCCCGTAGCGCAGTTCCCGGTCGCGGCGCAAATCCAGCCGCAAAACCGCCGGCCACGGCTGGCCGGCGGGAGGCGGCGCGGGCCATTGCCGGGCGGTTGGCCGGGGGCTGAGAGCGAAAGCTTCGGCGAGATAGCCGGCGATTTGACCGTCGTATTCGGCGGTGCGGGCAAAGGCCTTGGCCGCCAGGCGGCGGCGCAGCTCGGGGGTGGTGTTTCCGGCTGCCTGTATCTGATCTGCCACCTCGGCGTAATCCGCCGGGTCGGTCAACACGGTGACGCTCTGGCAGTTTTTTGCCGCGCTGCGCAGCAGGGACGGTCCGCCGATGTCGATATTCTCAATCGCGGCGGCCAGCGTGGCGTCGGGCCGCGCGACGGTCTGCGCGAAGGGATAGAGATTGACGGCGACGAGGTCGATGGGCTTGATGTCGTGCTTGCGGGCGGCGGCTTGGTGGGCGGAGTTGTCGCGCAAAAAGAGGAGGCCGCCGTGGATTTTTGGATGTAGGGTTTTGACGCGGCCATCGAGCATTTCGGGAAACCCGGTGTAGGCGCTGAGGTTGCTGACCATCAGGCCGTGATCGCGGAGGGCCTTGGCGGTGCCGCCTGTGGAGATGATCTCAATGCCGGCGGCGGTCAAGGTTTCGGCAAAAGCAATCAGGCCCGTTTTATCAAAAACGGAAAGCAGGGCGCGCTGGATCTTCGGCATAAAAAAACCCGCCTCAATGTTCCAGAAGCCGTCACGGTGTCAACCTGAAATGCCGCCAAAGGGGCGTTCAACTTGGTTGGCACATCTGTGAAAACTGGTCATTGAGAATTTGTCATCTGTCATTTGGGCAGTCCGCGATGGCGGCCCAAGAATTCTCTGATCGAATCAGTTTTTCGCGGGCGGGTCGGGCAGGACCCGGCGGGCGTGGAGGAGGGAGCGGATGCGCGGCGGGTCGCTGAGCGGCGAGGCCGGGTCGAGGCTGTTCAGGCGCACCCTGTCGGAGGAGTGGATGAAGAGTTTGCCGCCCAGGTAAATGGCGACATGGGTGATCTTCTCCGGCGTTCGCGTGGTGGCGCGCCGGCCGAAGAAGAGCAGGTCGCCCTTCCTGAGATAGCTCAGGTCGTCCGCCAGCGGCACGTCGGCGCCGTCGGCCCGCTGTTGGGAGGCGTTGCGGGGCAAGTCGATGCCGTTGAGGGAAAAGACGAATTGGGTCAAGCCGGAACAATCCATGCCGCGGATGGAGTTGCCGCCCCAGAAGTAGGGCCGTCCAAGAAAGGAGCGGGCCGTGCTCTCGATGTTTTCCGGTGTGGGGCGCCGGCTTTTGCGCCACTGCGCGTAATCGGCCGCCGCGGATTTGGGCAGGTAGCCGGCCCGGCCATCGGGCAATTCGACCTTGAACCAATCGCCCTCAAGGCCCGTGCAGCGGACGAGGTCGCCCATGACAACGTCGGAAACCGGGGGCGCCTGGGAGTCCGGCTGCTCCAGGATGCGCTCCTCGAAGGCGGTGACAATGAGGAGGGGCGAAGCGTTCCAATGATTGACTTGTTCCCGCGTGCCCCACGCGAAACTGCCGCCCTCCGTCCAGCCGAGATAGCCGTCGGCGCCCTGGACGAGAAACCAGTTGGTGCGCGACTTCCAGATTTTGAAACAATATCCCATCAGGATTTGCGTGCCCATTTCGGAGGCATGGCCGGGCTTCTCGCGGGCGTTGAGAACGCTCAAGGAGGCAATACCCCAAGTGCGATCTCCGAGGTCCGGGCTGGGCAGTACGGCGACGCGGTCAATGACATTGGCGGCGGCGCGTGCCGCGGCGGCAAGGACGGCTTGTTTGGCGGCGGGGTTGTCCACCTCGCCTTTGAGCAGGAGCTGGCCGTCCTGGCGGAGCGGGGTGATGTCGAACACAGCCAGGTGGCTGTCGGGGGCGTATTGGGCCTTGACGCTTTGGAGCGCGGCCAGCACGGCTTGCGATGCGTTGTCAGGTTCCATATTATTCCCAGGCGGACCGGACGGGCCGGAGCAACCGGCGGCCGCCACGATCAGAGATGCGGCCGCCAGCACGGCCGGCAACGGATGTCTTGGACACCTGTTGTCGGCTGTCAATGGCATAGAGTCGCGGTCCGCAAACCGCATAGTAATATGGCGGGAGGGGATGTTTTTCAAACTTTTTCGACTGGACGGGACGGCTCCTTTTTACAACTCGCGCAGAGCGGCGGCGACTGGCAATCGAGCGGCGCGAATGGCCGGAAAGAGACCTCCGACCAACCCGATGACGGCCGCCCAAAGGATGCCGCGCACCAACAAGGCCGGTGTCACTTTGAAGGCAAAGGCGACCTGGCTCATACTCTGCCAGTTCATCGTCGAGGCCTCAAAGTTATTGAACAGGGCGTATGCCAGCAACCCGCCGACCACCCCGCCGACGAGCGCCAGCCCCAGCGATTCCAGGAGCAACGACACAACGACGGCGCCCGACCCGAAGCCCAGCGCGCGGAGGGTGGCGATCTCGCGAGTGCGCGCGGCCACGGCGCTGTACATGGTGTTCAGCGCGCCAAAAACCGCCCCCAACGCCATTAGAAACGCGATGGAATAGCCGAGGGTCGTGATCAGCGTGGTCATTGTCTCCGATTGCCCGGCGAAGAAGTCCGACAGGCGGCTGACTTGGACGTTGAGGCTGGGATTGCTTGTCAATGAGTCTCTGAATGACGAAAAGGCCGCGGGCGATTCCAGCTTCGCATAGACGGACTGATAGCTGTCGCCGCGGTTAAAGGCCGCCTGGAGAATGGAGGCATCGGTCCAGACTTCCGATTCCGCCGCGGCGCCATCGGCGGAGAAGATGCCCACGACTGGCCAGTGGTCGTGGCGCACGTTCAACTGGTCACCGAGATTCAAGCCCGCGAATTCGCGCTCGGCGCCCACGCCGACGATGACTTCGTTTTTGCCCGGCTCGAACATCCGGCCTTGGATAATTTTGAGGCCTTTGCGCACCTGCATCGCGGCGGGGCCGACCCCACGCAAGGGAACGTTGGCCTCCCTGCCGGAGGAACTTTTGGGCAGTTCGAGGATGACGAACAACTCGGCCGAGGCAAGCGGGCCTTGGGGTCCTCGCGCCACGCCGGGGGCGTCGGCCACCAACCGGGTGTCGTCGTGGCCCAGGCCGCTGACCATCTCGGAACTGGCGCCGCTGCGCAAGATGATGGCCGTGGCCGGATCGGCGGCGCTGGTCATGGCCTGACGGAAACCAGCGCCAATGGAAAGGACGCCGATGAAGACGGCGACGACGCCAGCGACGCCGGCGAGGGTGGCGGCGACAGCGCCACGGCGTTGCGGCAGGCTCAACAAGCCGAATTGCGTGATGGAAACGATTTGCGAGAACCAATTGAGGGGACGGGTCATATTACATTTTCCGCAGCGCGTCGGCCACGCGCAGGCGCATGACGCCCAGGGCGGGCACGGCTCCCGCCGCCAGCCCCAAACCCAGGCTGATAAGGACGCCGGTAAGAATGTCGTTTTTGGGCAGGAAGAACATGGGCAACAGGCCGCCGGTCGGGTCGCCTTTGGCGGTGATCATCCAGACCAGGCCCAAGCCGGCCAGGCCACCGGCCAGGGCCAGGGAGCAGGATTCGGACAAAACCAATGCCATGAGATGCCCATTGGTAAAGCCGATGGCTTTGAGGACACCCAGTTCGCCGGTGCGCTCGCGCACCGATTGCGCGATCGTGTTGCCTGTCACCAATAAAATCGTGAAGAACACGGCGGCCAGGATGGAGCCGACGATCAGGGAGACGTTGCCGATCTGGCTGGCCCAGCCCTGCAGGAAAGCGCCCTCCGGCTCGGTCTTGGTTTCATTGGAGGAGTTCTCAAACTCCTGGTCCACCAGCCTGGCAATCTCGGCCGCGCGCGCCGGTTCGCGGACCCGAATGGTGTACCAGCCGACCTGGCCGGTTCCCCATTGCCGCGTCTCGTCAAAATAATCGTAGTGGAAGAATATGGCGGTGGTGTCGGTGTTTTTGTTTTTACCGTCGAAGATGCCGGCGACGTCGAATTCCCAGGCGTGGCTGCCGTCTTTCTTTCCCCAGATAGCGGATTGAATCGGAATGCGGTCGCCGATTTTCCAGCCGAAACGGTTGGCGGTCCTGCGTCCGACGATGCAGGCCGTGCGGGATTTCAACCAGGCCTCCTTTTGTTCCGGCGGCAGGAGGAATTCGGGAAACATCGCCAGGTAATCCTCCGGCTCGACGGGACACTGCATGAAGAATTTCTTGGGATCCTGATAGACGCCGCCGAACCAGGTCTGATGCACAGCCAGGGCGACCCCCGGCACCCGTTCCATGCGCGCCTTGTAACTGACGGGCAGCAAATTGATGATGGAAATCTTCTCCCGGACCACCAAACGGTCGGCGCCGGCCATTTGCACGCCGCCGACCAGGGCCTGTTTGACGGCGCACAGAAAGCCGAAGAGCATGAAGGCCACGAGAATCGACAGGAAGGTGAGAGCGGTGCGCAGCTTCTTGCGGCGGAAATTGGCGAACAATAGGCCGAAAAACTTCATCGCATTGGCTCCGTGGTCAATTGGCCCTTGTTCAAATAAAGCGTCCGGCCGGCGCGGGCCGAGGCGTGCGGATCGTGCGTGACCATGATGATCGTTTTGCCGTGCTCCCGGTTGAGGGCTTGGAGCAAATCCAGGATTTCATCGCCCGAATGCCGGTCCAAATCGCCCGTCGGCTCGTCGCACAGCAGCAGCGTGGGATCGGTCACGATGGCGCGGGCGATTCCGACGCGTTGCTGCTCGCCGCCGGATAGGGTCCGCGGATGGTGGCGGGCGCGGTGGGTGAGGCCGACAACGGCCAGGGCGGTTTGGACGTGCTTGCGGCGCTCCGCCCGCGACAGAGGGGTCAGAAGGAGCGGCAGTTCGACGTTCCGCTCGGCCGTCAGCACGGGCATCAGATTGTAGAGTTGAAAGACAAAGCCGACGTGGCGCGCGCGCCACTGGGCCAGCCGGCGATCGGGCAGTTGATCAATGCGCTGGCCGCCCACGGTCACCTCGCCGCGCGAGGGCCGATCCAGGCCCCCGATCAAATTGAGCAAGGTGGTCTTGCCCGATCCCGACGGCCCCATCAACGCAAGGAATTGGGCCGCCGGCACGTCCAGATTCAAGTTTGCCAGGACGTGAATCTCCTCGGAGCCGCGCCGGAAGGTTTTTTCCACGTCCTGGATTTTCACCAGGCCGCCGTTGGATGGGGATGTGTTCATGGGTTTTTCTCCTTGACTGCCGCGCCGTCGGTCAACTCCGCGGGCGGGTCCAAAATCACCTTTTCCCCAGCGCTGATTCCGTTGCCGGCCACGGCGTCGTCGCCTTGCGAGTCCAGGACGGTGAGGGCGCGGCGTTCGGCGTGATTATTGTTGACAACCCACGCGATCGTGTCGCGGCCGGATTCGCGCAACGCGCCTTTGGGAACCAGCGCCCGCGGAGCGGGGGACGCGGGAGCATCCGCGGACTCCTGGAAGGCGACCTTGACCGACATGTCCGGCAGGATGCGCGGGTCCAGGTTGTCAAAGCCCACGCGGACCTTGACGGTCGCTTTTTGGCGGTCGGCGGTGGGAATGATGGCAATGACGTGGCAAGGGATTTTCCAATTTGGATAGGCGTCCAGAGTGGCTTCGACCGGCTGGGCCGGCTGGACGCGGTTGATGTAGCTCTCGTTGACATCGATTTCGATTTCGCGGGAATTCATGTCCACGACCGTGCAGATGCCGGTGCGGGTAAAGCCGCCACCCGCGGAGACCGGGGAAACCATCTCGCCCGGTTGGGCGTCCTTGGTTGTGACCACGCCACTGAAAGGGGCCCGGATGACCATGTCGTCCATTTGCTGTTTCCAGAGGCTGACCTGGCGCTCGGCCGTGACGACGTCCTCCTGCTGCCGGGCCAGACGCGCCCGCAACGTCATGGCGTCGGATTCGGCGCGGTCGAGGTCGGAGGCGGAGGAGATTTCCTTTTTTGCCAGGGCGGCGGTGCGGGTAAACTCATTGTCGGCCTGTTTGAGTTGGGCACGGGTTTCCTCCAACGAGAGCCGTGCGGAATCCAACTCCGCCTGGGTGACATCCAAGTTGTTTTTGACATTGGAATCGTCCAACCGCGCAAGCACCTGGCCTTCATTGACCTTGTCGCCTTCCTCGAAGCGAATCTCGATCATCTTGCCCGTGGCTTTGGAGGAAACGGTGGCCTGACGGCGGGCGGTAACGTAGCCCGAGGCGTTCAGGACGGTGCGCGGCCCGGTGGAGGCGACGGCCCGGACCAAGGCGGTGTGGACTTCCACGGCATGTCCTCCATGATGCCAGAAAAACCACGCCGCCGCAGCCAGCAACAGGCCGGCGCAGACGGCAACATAGACGCCTACCGGCGGCGAATCCCGTTCCGGGCGCCGTTCGATGCGCAGGTCATCCAGTGATGGTTTCGGCGAGGTCATCCAATGGACCAATATACACCGAAAGAAGACCTGTTTTTTTGGCAACGGTCAAAGCAAATGAGATGGAATGTAAAATGAGACGGATCGTTTTTAGAACGCCACCTGCACGCGCGTGAAGAAGACTTCTTCGGGACGCTTGTCCACGGCGGTGGACGAGGTTTTGCCGGTGACGCCATCGAAGGTCGTGTAGGCATAGCTGGCGTTGAGGCGGATGATCCGGTTGAGGTACCAATTGACGCCCAGCGACCAGGCGTGGGCGCCGGAGGCGTATTTGGTCGCGTCGGCAAAGGCGGGGAACGTCTCCTTGTCCAGGTTGAGGTCCTCGTATCGCGCCACCAACTGCACGGCGCCCCACCGCCCCTGCAATGGGTCGAAGGAATGGACGGGGGTGACGCCATTGGCGTAGGAGGCGGCCTCGCCCGTCAACACGTAGCCGCCCTGGATTTCCCAGGCGGTGTTTTCCAAGTCCGCTTTGACCGGCTTGGCCGCGCCATTGACCACGTGCGTGGAATCGACCATATATTCGCCCATCAGACTTAACGGCCCCCAGTAATAATAACCTTGCGGGGAGAGCCTCCACTGGACGCCTTGCGCGAAGGCAGTGTTGGTGTAGGCGAACATCGTTTGCTGGCCGTCAGTCAAGTAGCCGGCGGTTGTCAGCCCGGTCAATTTCGCCCCCGCCCCGTCCGCCAACCCATAGCTGCCGCCCACGCCGGCGCCAAATCCCTGCAACGGGGCGATGGAAGTGTTTCTGAACGGTTGGAAAAACAGACGCCCGGCAACGGCCTTGTCATTGTCAAAATTGTTATTCTCGGTCGTGCCGGCGTAATCCGGCGCTCCGTTGAAAAGACCGGCCGCGTAACTGGCGGCCCCGCCGAAGAGATCGCCGTGCAACTCGGCGCCGATGTCGCGGTTGGGCGCCAGGTCGGTGACGAGCGAGCGCTCGTTGAACGTCAAATACTGGTCGCCCTGCAGGACCTCCAAACCAACTGGCGATTTGAACTTTCCAATCTGCAATTGCACCTCCTGCAGCGGATGATAATTGACGTAGGCGTCCAGGATTTGCGTCGAGTTGGTCGTGTTGTTGTTGGCCACGTCGTTTCCCGCGAAGTCCGGCGTGAACAGGAAATCAAAGTCGCGATAGACTGTTCCAGCAAGAATCGGACGGGCGCGGCGCAACAGGAATTGATCGTTGCCCTTGGCATGGCCGTCGGAGTTGAAGGTCCGGCTGTCAGCCTGCAAGTGGCCATGCAACGTCAGCACGAAGTTCGAGTCCGCGGACTGGAAGCTGAAGCCGTCGGCGCCCGCCGAGACTATCGCCGTCGGTTTTGCCGGGGCGGCGGCAGCCTGCGGGTTCTGTTCCAACTGCGCTTTGAGATCTTTGAGTTGTTGTTCCAGGCTGTTGATCCTCTGGACCAGTTCGTCGGTGGACGGGGTGGGGTCCGCCGCATGGGAACTGAGCAATGGAGTTGATGCCACGAAGGCGCAGGCCAGGGTTGCGACTGATCGCTTGAATGCCGCCCGATTACCGATTTTTGATTTCATGTCTGATTTTCCTTTCCGGGTTGTGTCTGTTTTTGAGCAACGCACGTTTGTTAAACGACTAAAACAATCAATTATATCGTCTTTGTTATCACATTTTCTCGCATCAAAACTGACCTAAAATGCCCACATGAGAGGCATATACACGATCAATTTGATCGTATATTAGCCTTTCGTCTCCAAGTGTCAACCCCTTTTTTTATCTTTTTTTCGTGACCGCCAACCGGCCTTGCCGGCTCAGTCCGGGTGTGAATTTGAGTCCGGGGGCGTGAAGCGTAAAAAATAAGACTTGCTTTATGGCCGGGCCATGCCCATGCTACGGGCAGCTTTAGATTGCGTTGTCCAATTCCGACATGGTGAATCTTCAGGTGAACTCGGTTCAGTGATGATTTGAAACCCAACGACGGGAACAGATTCGGGAAGTTGCCAGCGATTCTAGAACCAAAGATAAATGAATACGAAATTGTACGTGGGAAATCTTTCCTTCGACACCACTGAAAACGACCTGCAGGATCTCTTCCAACAGCATGGCCCTGTTGCGGAGGTCAACTTAATCACCGACCGGGTTAGCGGCCGTTCGCGCGGATTTGCTTTTGTTACCATGTCTACGCCCGAAGGCGCCACGGCTGCCGTCCAGGCGCTGGCCGGAAAGGAAATCCAGGGTCGCGCCCTGACCGTCAATGAGGCGCGCCCGCGCGAAGATCGCGCTCCTTCCGGGGGCGGAGAGGGCGGACAGCGCCGTCAGTACTCGCGCCGTTAGGCATTTTTGCCGGCCTGGCTGTTTTTGCGGCCGGGCCGGCAGGCTGCTCCTTTGATATTGGGATTGTCAGAAGGGGCGGCGCTTTGTCAGGCTCAATCCATGAAGATGGATGCGCCGGACGGGGAGGAGGGTTTGGAACGCTGGTTTGGGCCGGGGCGCTTTCTGCTTCTGTTGGGGCTTCTCATTTTCATTTCCTACCCGGACATCGTTCTGGGATCGCACGCTTTTTTTTACCGCGACGCGGGCCTTTTTGGCTACCCTGTCGCCTATTATCTTCGGGACTGTTTCTGGCGGGGCCATATACCGCTGTGGAACCCCTACAACGACTGCGGCATTCCGTTTCTGGCGCAATGGAACACGCTGGCGCTTTATCCGCCCTCGCTTGTTTATCTGGTGCTGCCGATGCCGTGGTCGCTGAATTACTATTTGCTGGGACATATTCTCCTGGCGGGATTGGGCATGTACCGGTTGGGGCGTCACTGGTGGGGAACGCGCCTGGCGGGCTGCGTGGCGGGCCTGGTCTTTGCCTGGAACGGGCTGATGCTCAATTGCCTGATGTGGCCGTCTGTTATTGCGGCGCTGGCCTGGATGCCGTGGGTGGTGCTCTATTGTGATCGCGCGCGCAAGGAAGGAGGGCGGACCCTTGTGGCGGCGGCGTTGGTGGGGGCCTGCCAGATGCTCAGCGGGTCGCCCGAAACGATTTTTTTCACCTGGCTGATCGCGGGAGCGGATTTGGTTTTCGGCATTTGGCAAAACGAGCAACGGCTGCGCGCCGGTTTGTCGCGCCTGTTGATTTTGGCCGTCCTGGTCAGCGCCTTGAGCGCGGCCCAACTGCTGCCGTGGCTGGACTTGCTGGGGCACAGTGACCGGAGCGGCGGATTTGGCGGGAACGCCTGGCCGCTGCCGCCGTGGGGCCTGGCCAATTTTCTGGTCCCGTTGTTCCACTCGGCCGGTTCGTTGAGCGGGGTTTACATGCAGGAGGAGCAGCAAATGACCTCTTCTTATTATGCGGGCATTCTCAGCCTGCTTCTGGCCATCGTCGCCGTTTGGCGCGCGCGGCGGGGCCGGACGTTGCTGCTTGCGCTGTTGGCGGTGGGGGCGGTTTTTCTGGCGTTCGGGGACGCCGGGATGGCGCTGCCCTTGTTGCGGCGGGTGTTTCCGCTCTTGGGACTGAGCCGCTACCCGGTCAAGTTTATCATCATCACCCTCTTTTGCCTGGCGCTCCTGGCGGGGGCCGGGGCGGCATGGCTTCAAACGCAGCGGTGGGAGGATGCGCGCCGGACTTTGCTCGCGGCGGGAGCGGCGCCCGCCCTGGGCGTGGTCTTGATTTTGGCCGCCGCCCATTGGTTTCCATTTCCGTCGGATTCGTGGCGCGCGGTCTGGCCCAACGGCATGGGCCGCCTGCTCGTTCTGGCGGCGGGCACGGGCGTGCTGCTGCTGGTTCTAAAAAAGGAGCGTCCGGCGGCCCGCGCGGCCCTATGGTTTTGTTTTCTAATATTGACAGGAATCGACGTTTGCGCGCACGCGCCGCGGCAGAATCCGACGGTGATCGCGCGCGCCTACGGCGCCATCGCGCCGCGCATGACGGCGGCGCCGCGCCTGGGAGAATCGCGCGCGATGCTCAGCGCGCCGGCGGAGGCGACGCTGGGCCGGTTGGTGAATCCTGATCCGCTGCAATGGTATCTGGGCCAGCGGACGGAACTGTACGAGGATTGCAACCTGTTGGATCGGATTCCCGTTGTGGGCGGCTTTTTCGGGTTGCACCTGGCCTGGCAGCGGAAGGTGGCGGCGCCGCTGGCCGCCGGAAGGCCGCTGCCGCGCCTGGCGGAATTCCTCGGTGTCTCGCAAATCGCTTCGCCGCTGCGTCTTTTTATGTGGGAGGCGCAAACCAACCGCCTGCCGCTGGCCACCATCGGGCAGAAACCGGCATTCGTCGATGACAGCGCGGCGCTGGCGGGGCTGGCCGCCCCGGATTTCGCGCCGCGTCAAATTGTGTATTTGACTCCAGAGGCGCGCGGCAAAATCAGCGCCGCGGCCGATCCTGACGCGCGGGTGCTGTCCAGCCGCGTGGGCGAGACGGAGTGTCTTTTCGAGACCAGCGCCGGCGCGCGAACGATGCTGGTGATCGCGCAGTCTTATTATCATTGCTGGGAGGCGGCGGTGGATGGGGCGCCGGCGGCGATTTGGCGGGCCAATTGCGCATTCCAGGCGGTGGAGGTCCCGGCGGGGCGGCATTGGGTGCGGTTGGTGTACGCCGACCGGCCATTCTGGATTGGGGCGGGCATTTCCCTCGGCGCGCTGGTTATATGCGCGGCCGGAATCTGTCGGCAACCAAGACGGCTCCGCCTTCGCCAAGATTGGCGGGGATTGATGATATAGAAGTGGAGAGAAAGGCCTGTCCGAGGGTTGGATTCCGACGCTCGTAGAATTCCGCCGACTTGACCAACTCACTTGCGGCGAGCCGATGATAAGCGACGGGTTTCATTCAATGCGCGGCGGGCGTCTTTCATCACTTGGGCGGCGGGAATTCCTTCCTGGGCACCGGATTCGATTTCCCTGACGCGCCGCTCGATTTCCTCGTCCCAAGCCGCCTCCAGGTCAGGATCCGCGTAATCGTCAATGCTCTCGATGATTTTCTCCGCCAGGCGCACCCGCGAACGAGGCGGCAGTTCCAAGACTTCTTTTTCCAAAACGCGCAATGTCATCGCCCCTCACAATGCACTTTAATTCAATCAGAATCAAGCGCAGAGCGGATTCAACCACGCCGGCCATGCTTCAGCCGCTTATCCAGCTCATGGCCTTGTCGGCCAGCTTGTCAAACGCCGCCACGCACATTTCCAGGTGCTCTTCGCGGGTGTCCTCGATCTTGTTGTGGCTGATGCCGTGAAGGCTTTGCACAAACATCATGACCGTCGGCACGCCCGCCCGCGCCACTTCCGCCGCGTCGTGCAACGGGCCGGAAGGGAGACGGTGGCTCCGGCCGCAGGTTTCGCGGATGGCTTTGTCGCAGAAATCAATGAGTTGCGGGTTGAACAAAACAGGATCGATCTGCCAGAGGCGCTCCCAGGAAACTCCCACCTTGCCCTCGGCGGCGAAACGGTCCGCGGCGGCGCGCGCGTCGGCCAGCATCGCCGCCAGCGCGGGGGCATGAAGATGTCGTTGATCCAGAGTAATGCGGCATTCGGCGACCACGCTGGTGACGATCCCCGGTTTGGTGGCGCAGGAACCAATGGTGCAAACGCCCCCGTGCCGGCGGGCGATCTCATAAATCTCCAGGCTCATTTTGCCCGCGGCCAGAAACGCGTCTTTGCGGCGGTTCATCGGAGTGCTGCCCGAGTGCGCGGCCTGGCCGTGGAATGTCAGCGCGTGGCGTTCGACGCCGAAGGTTCCCAGCACCGCACCCAGCGGCAAACCAAGGTCCAGCAGGACCGGGCCTTGCTCGATGTGCAATTCCAGGTAAGCGGCGGCGTCCTTGAGCTCCTTTGCGCTTTCCTTCACGCGCTCCAGGTCCACCCCGGCCTCCTTGAGCGCCTCGGGCAGGCGGACGCCCTCGCTGTCTTTGAGGCCGCGCGCTTCGTCGAGGTTCAGATTGCCCGAGCAGGCCGAGGAGCCAAAGAGACTCTTGCCGAAGCGGGCGCCTTCCTCGTCGGCCCAATCGACCAGCCGGACGGTGACGGGCGGTTTGGCGGGGTATTGGGCGTTTATGCGGCGGAGGATTTCGACGCCCGCCAGAACGTTGAGACAGCCGTCGAGCCAGCCGCCATTGGGCACCGAATCGATGTGGCCGCCGATGAGCAAGGCACGATCGGACTGCCCGCGCAAAGTCGTCCAGGTATTGCCGGCGGCGTCGTTGTGAATTTCGACCGGCAGGGCTTGGAGTTTGTCGCGGAGCCAGGCGCGGGCGGCGAGCCAGGTTTTGGTAAAGGCGACGCGCTGGGCGCCGTTATGGTCACTGGTGAGGCTGCGAAGTTCCTTCAATTCAGCCACCGTTCGTTTTGGATTCAGAGACGCGCTCATCGGCATGGGTTCCTGTGGGGTTGATACTAGCGCGGCTGCGGCGGAGGACAACGAGATAAAATGGTCATTGAAAATTTGTCATCTGTCATGTAAGCCGTGTCGCGATGACGCCTCAACACTCTTCCAATTACAAATGACAAATTTTCAATGACCAATTCTCAATCGAGATGTTCGAAATCTTAAAGTATTACTTGGCCAACAGAAATTACGCAAAAAAGTGAACCCTTCGGAACAAAAACCGGGCCGGAGGCCCTGGTGGCCGGAACTGTGCGGCGGCGGCGTGCTCGCCGCGCTGGTGGTTTATTTTCTGCGCGTGTCGTGGCGGAAGTGGCCGGACCCGATCGTCGATTCGGGCCAGCAATGGTACGCGGCGTGGCGCATTTCACAGGGCGGGAATCTGTTCCGTGAGGAGGCGTGGAATTATGGGCCCCTGTCGGCCTATTTCAACGGGCTGTTGTTCAAAATCTTTGGCGCCAACCTGACCGTGCTGTTCACGGCCAACCTCCTCATTTACGGTCTGATCCTGGTCCTGGCGTGGGCCGCGTTTCGGCGGGCGTGGGGCCCGATGGGGGCCTTTGCCGCGTGCGCGGTCTTTATTTCGGTCTTTTCTTTTTCCCACCTCACGTCCGTGGGCAATTACACTTACGCCGCGCCTTACGCGCACGAATGCACGCACGGGATGCTGATAATGGTGTTGACGCTATTCGCGGCGGCGCGGTGGAGCCGGCGGCCCTCGGCGGCGATGGCCTTTGCGCTGGGGAGCTGCGGCGGGCTGGCGGCGATGCTCAAACCCGAATTCATGCTGGCCGGCGGCGCGCTGGGCATGGCCGCGCTGGGGTTGCGCTGGATGCAGCGGCAGGAGGTCACGCTTGTGGAATGGACGCTGCTGGCGGCGGGAGTAGCCTGGCCGACACTGGCCTTTGCCCTCGGCTTTGCGGCCACGGAGCCGTTGGGGACGGCCTGCGCCCACGCCGCCAATGCCTGGTGGGTGATAATGTACAACTTCTTTGGCGTGCCCGGCTTCGCCGAAGGACAGCGGGCATATGCCGGGTTGGATGATCCCTTGCGGAGCGCGTGGCTGGAATTGCAGGCGGGCCTGCGCGCGGGCGTGGTCATCGCGGCAATATGGGCGGGAGGCTGGTTCCTGAACCGGCCTCGGTCCGCGGTGCGCATCGCCGTGGTTCTGATCCTCGGTGCGGCGGCATTGAACGTGCGGCTGGACGGGGGGTGGTTCCACGTCGGGGGCTGCCTGCCATTGTTGATGGCGGCGGGATTGATATGGGCGTGCGTGCGCCTCTGGCGCCAGAAGCGGGCGGAAGGAAAACTGGAGGACGCGGCGGTCATGCGCTTTCTGCTGGTGTTGCTGGCGGCGGCGATGCTGGCGCGCATGGTCCTGTTCGCGCGGGTGTATCACTTTGGTTTCTTCCAGGCGGCGCTGGCCGGCATGGTGGCCGCCGCCATGATGGCGGCGGAAATGCCGCGCTGGACCGGAGCGTCCCGCGCCGGGGTTGCCGTGGCCGCCGCCGGCAGTCTGCTCGTCTTGACACTGGGCTGCGTCTCGATCGCCAGGAAATCCAACGCCATTCGCGCCGAGCAGACCCAGCCCGTCGCGTCTGGCGCGGACCGCTTTTATGCCTTCAACCGCGAGGTGGATCCGACGGCCACTTTGGTTGATTGGGTGGTGAAGCGCCTGGCATCGACGCCGCCGTCGGCGACGGTGCTGGTGTTGCCGGAGGGCGTGTCCATAGATTTTTTGGCGCGGCGGGTTACGCCGTTGCCGGAGCTCGAAGGGAACTGGGCGGAGGAATTGCTGGTGCAAAAGTTGTGGTGGGCGCCGCCCGATTACGTGGTCCTGATTTCCGTGAACCTGGCCGACCACGACTTGAGCAACTACGGCGCGCCGGGGCGGCCGGGTTACCTGATGCTGCAATGGGTCAAGCATAATTACGTGGCGGAGGCCTCCTGGGGCGAGCCGTTTTCGGGCGGCCGTTTGAAAGGCGCGCGCATTCTGCGC
>JBEKSF010000018.1:0-71721 GCA_049517295.1 Verrucomicrobiota bacterium | reverse complement strand
ATTCCGGCCGCAGGCAAACTGCGTCTCAAGGAAGCCCTTCAGCGCCTGGTGCGGCTCTATGAGGAAACCAACCGGCCGGACCAGGCAGCCAGGTGGAAAAAGCTGTTGGCCTCGCTGGGCACCGGCAAGCAATAGGCCGTTCTCCCGGCAAGGTCCTCTCTGGGTAATGCGCTCCGGGCCGGCGGTTGTCCCGGACGAGCAACCTCACCCGCATTCTTGAGTCCATCGAGCACAGCCATCCCAAGGCGGCTTGAGGTCAGGGTCTTGCAGGCGCTCGCCCTTCCCGAATTTGGCATTTCAATCCCGGGAGGTGCGAGCGCCGCGAGACCCTGACTTCCTGAGACGCCCCCCTTTTTGCATTCTCTCAAAATAATTTGCCCCTTTGTTCGCGGAATCTTGCATTGGTCAACGGTGGGCGAGTTGGCTCACCGACTGAAAATGAGATTTAACCAAAAAAGCGCAATTCGCGTGATCGTTTTCAGGAGCAAAAGGCGCACTGATAGGTGAACAGTGGAACCATGAGTTAGGAACACAAACAATGAAAAAGAACATTGCCCCTTCAAATCGCGCCGGAAGCGTGTCCGGCACAGGTTACATGATGAAACCCGACAGTCTTTTCCGGCGGCTGACCGGGACTTTGCCGGGCGTCCTGCTCGGCTTTTGCGCAATCGTTGGGTGCCCTGCGTTGCTCGACGCTCAACCGGTCAGCCTGTTGACAACCGGCGGCATTACCTATGCCGAATATTCTTGGGAGGAAGGCGGCGGCTCGGCGGTGTTGGAGAGCATGGGGCCCTTGATCCGCAACGGCAGCAATTTCTCGTTTGATTTGTCCTTCTCCAGCTACGGCGGCGGTGTCGTCGGGGGGGGGTTCTTTTATGGCTACGCCGTGGTCTTAGGCGCGCTGGCCCCGGGTGACTACACCTTGACCACAACCTCTTCCAACGTGCCGACCGCGACCAACACCTTCACTGTTCCGACGAATGCCACGCCCACTCTTCAGCCCATCGGTTTTGCCGCTGACGGTTCGTTCCAAATCCAGGTCAACGGTGCTGACAACGTAGATTACGTCCTGCAATGCTCGACGGATTTCAAGAGATGGACCACGCTTTCGACCAATGGAAATGTAAGCGGGTGGTATTTTGGGACGGACCCTTGTACCCTTTTGTTGACGGACACCTTCCCGGTTTTGCCAGGCTCGCGGTATTACCGCGTCATCCTCCAGCCGGTGATCGGCAGTCCAAACATCGGCACCGGGCCTGGTAATGACGGTCAACGCAATTAATTCTTCACCACCGATTTTTAATTGTCGTTCGACCACCACCTCCGCGATGAATGCCACGCCGACTCTTCAGCCCATCGGTTTTGCCGCTGACGCATCGTTCCAAATCCAAGTCAAATGAGTTTAGCTCGCATCATCACTTTCAGTGAATCGTGTGAACTTGGATAATTCGCAAACACGAAAAAGGAAAAACAAAAAACACAAATTATGAAAAAGAACATTGCCCCTTCAAATCGTGCCGGACGCTGGTTCGGCACAGGAAACAGGATGAAACCCGATAGTCATTTCCGGCGGCTGGCCGGGAATTTGCCGGGCGTCGTGCTCTGGCTGGCCGTCCTGCCGCTGGCCGCCTTCGGCCAGGCCAATTACGCCACACCTTACACCTTCACCACCCTGGCCGGGGACAGCGGCTCTGGGAGCGCGGACGGGACGAACAGCGCCGCGCGGTTCGCGCAGCCTATGGGCGTGGCGGTGGACAGCGCGGGCAACCTCTATGTTGGCGACGACGAGAACAACACGATCCGCAAAGTGACGCCGGACGGAACGAATTGGGTGGTGACGACCCTGGCCGGGCTGGCGGGCGTGGCCGGCAGTGCGGACGGCACGGGGAGCGCCGCGCGGTTTAATGATCCTGGCCGCGTGGCGGTGGACACCGATGGCAACGTCTATGTGACGGACGGCGGCAACAACACGATCCGGAAAGTGACGCCAGCGGGCGTGGTGACGACCCTGGCCGGACTGGCGGGCAGTTCTGGCACGAATGACGGCACGGGGAGCGCCGCGCGGTTTAATTATCCTCGTGGTGTGGCGGTGGACAGCGCGGGCAACCTCTATGTGGCGGACAGGGACAACGACACAATCCGGGAAGTGACGCCGGCGGGCGTGGTGACGACCCTGGCCGGGCTGGCTGGCAATGCCGGCAGCGCGGACGGGACCGGGAGCGCCGCGCGGTTTCATTTTCCTGCCGGCATGGCGGTGGACAGCGCGGGCAACCTCTATGTGGCGGACCACCAGAACAGCACGATCCGGAAAATGACGCCCGACGGAACGAATTGGGTGGTGACGACCCTGGCCGGACTGGCTGGTGTTACTGGCAGCGCGGACGGGACTGGGAGCGCCGCGCGGTTTGATTATCCTGCCGGCGTGGCGGTGGACAACGCGAGCAACGTCTATGTGGCGGATTTTAGCGACTCGACGATCCGGAAAGTGACGCCGGCGGGCGTGGTGACGACCCTGGCCGGACTGGCGGGCAACACTGGTACGAATGACGGTACTGGTAGCGCCGCGCTGTTTAACCTGCCTGAAGGCGTGGCGGTGGACTCCAATGGCAGGGTCTATGTGGCGGACACGTTCAACAACACGATCCGGGAAGTGACGTCGACGGGCGTGGTGACGACGCTGACGGGACTGGCGGGCGGTGCTGGCAGCGCGGACGGGACGGGGAGTGCCGCGCGGTTTAACTTGCCGAACGGTGTGGCGGTGGACAGCGCGGGCAACCTCTATGTGGCAGATTATAACAACTCGACGATCCGGAAAGTGACCTCGGCGGGCGTGGTGACGACCCTGGCCGGACTGGCGGGCAATACTGGCACGAATGACGGTACGGGGAGCGCCGCGCGGTTTAACTTGCCGGACGGTGTGGCGGTGGACACGAACGGCAACGTCTATGTGGCGGACTGCAACAACGACACGATCCGGAAAGTGACCTCGGCGGGCGTGGTGACGACCCTGGCCGGACTGGCGGGCGTTACCGGCGGCGCTAACGGGACGGGGAGTGCCGCCCGGTTTTACTGGCCTGCCGACGTGGCGGTGGACAACGCGGGCAACGTCTATGTGGCAGATTATGGCAACTCGACGATACGGAAAGTGACGTCGGCGGGCGTGGTGACGACCCTGGCCGGACTGGCGGGCAATGCTGGCAGTGCGGACGGTACGGGGAGCGCCGCGCGGTTTAATGGTCCTGGCGACGTGGCGGTGGACAACACGGGCAACCTCTATGTGGCGGACGCGGGCAACAACACGATCCGGAAAGTGACGCTGGTCGGCGCGAGTTGGGAGGTGACCACTCTGGCCGGACTGGCGGGAACTTCTGGCAGCGCGGACGGGACGAACAGCGCCGCGTTGTTTGACTACCCGTCTTGCTTGGCGGTGGACTTGGCGGGCAACGTCTATGTGACGGATAGCTGGAACGACACGATCCGGGAAGTGACGCCGGTCGGAACGAATTGGGTGGTGACGACGCTGGCGGGATGGCCGAGCTGGACTGCCAGCGCGGACGGGACGGGGGGCAACGCGGGGTTTAATAACCCTTTCGGCGTGGCGGTGGACAGCGCGGGCAACCTCTATGTGGCGGACACCTACAACAACACGATCCGGAAAGGATTTCCCGCCAGTTCAGCAGCGCCGATGTTACAGCCACCCAGTCTGAACGCCGGCCAATTCGGTTTCGGCATCACCGGTATTCCCAACCTGGCCGTGAACATCGAGTCTTCCGCTGATTTGTTGAATTGGCAGGTCATCGGCACGTGCATCCTCGATGGCGGGTCGAACTGCTTTGTCGGCCCCAACTCATCCCAAGCCGCCCAGTTCTACCGCATCCAGGTGCGCTGACTTATGTGAGGCGCAGAGCGTTTGGGGAAGGCGCCAAGGGCGCTTTGGTCAGGCCCAAATCGGCTGCGCGCAAAGCCTTTCGGTGTGACCTGCAACGGGTCACGGCGAAAGGCTTTGGAGCGGAAGAGAGGATGTTCCGACGGGCAATCGGCTTTTCCGAGCGACAGTCGGTTTGGTTCAGCCGCGATGCAAGGGGCTGGCGTTCAAGACGCCGGGGAGGCAGGCAGATCGGTGTGGCTGGAGGGGAGCCACAACGTGATGAACGGGGAAACCGTGGCGATGGGGGTGAATTGAGGGCGAGATCGCTCTTGCAACTCAATCTCAATCCGTATAGGCTGTTCTTATGCAGACGTCGCAACCGCCGAGGCGGCCGCAGGCCGCCGATGGACAGTGTCTCCAGCCCTTTCTGTGCCCGTTGAGCCGAGTCAACGCGGGCGCGGCGGTGCGCATTAAACGACTCTCCGCCTCGCCGGAATTGACGCACCGGCTGCGGGAGATGGGGTTTTGCGAGGAGCAGAAAATCAAGCTCCTGAGCCGGGAGACCAGTATCATCTGCCAGGTGTGCAACGCCCGGCTTGGCATCAGCACGCGACTGGCGGAAAAAATTTTGGTCGAGCCGCTTTCCCAAAAGAAGGTCGCTTGATATGTCCGCGGAAACCCAGCCATTGACCTCGCTGAAAATCGGCGCGGCGGCGACCGTGAGCGAAATCAAGCTGCACCCCGAACACCGCGGGCGCCTGCTGGAAATGGGCCTTTTGGTGGGCACCCAAGTTCAACTGGTCCGCTTCGCGCCGATGGGGGACCCGGTTGAAATCAAGGTGCGGGGCTACCACTTGACGCTCCGGCGGCACGACGCGGAGCAAATCTGGGTGCGATCCGCCGATTGAGATGGAAATGAGACAGCAATTGGAAGAGGGCCGCCCCGCAATTGAGACTGAGTCTCGAACAAATCGGCCTGTCCACGCCAAGACGGCCCCGGTGTGCGTCGTCCTGGCGGGAAATCCCAACTCGGGCAAAACAACCGTGTTCAACGCGCTGACCGGGCTGCGCGCCCGGGTCGGGAATTACGCCGGGGTGACCGTGGAGCGCAAGGAGGGGCGTTTCCAGGGCGGCCCGCCGAATCCGCCGATTACGGTGCTGGACCTGCCCGGAACCTACAGTCTCAGCCCGCAGTCGCTGGACGAGCAGATTGTGCGGGATGTTTTGTTGCGGCGCTTGGCCGAGGCGCCGTTGCCGGCGCTGGTGGTGGTGGTGGTGGATGCGTCCAATCTGGAGCGGAATCTGTACTTTGCCAGCCAGGTGATCGAACTGGGCTACCCCACGATTATCGCGCTGAACATGACCGATGTGGCCGAGAAGATCGGGCAACGGGTCAACGCGCGGCAATTGGCCGTGGCGCTGGGTGTGCCGGTGGTCCCGATGGTGGCCAGCACGGGCAGCGGGTTGAAGGAGTTGAAACAGAGAATTGTCGAGATGGTGTGCGCTCCCGCGCCGCGCGCCGCTATTCCCGTCTTTTGCCGGTTGCCGGCCGGCTTTGCCGCCGAAGTCGAGGCGCTGGCCAAGATGATCCCAGGCCCAAGCAACCGGGCTGAGGCGCTGCTGTTGTTGAGCGACGAGAAGCTGCTCAGCGCTCCGACGGCGGAAATCCGCCAGGCGGCGGCGGCCGGACGGCAACGGCTGGAGAAGGCGGGGATTGATTGGCGGGGTGCGGCGATCGAGGGGCGATACGCGAGCGTCTCGGCGATCCAACAGGCCGTGACGGCGGCGGAGGAGGCGCCGGAGGAGACGTTCAGCGACCGGGTGGACCGGATTGTGACGCATAAGATTTGGGGGATGACGATATTCGTGGGGATCATGGCGGTGATGTTTTTGACGATCTTCAGTTTTGCGCAACTGCCGATGGATTTGTTGCAGGGGCTGTTTCGAGCGACGGGAGATTTTGCCGGGCGGCTGATCGGCCCCGGGGATTTGCAGGAGTTGGTGGTCAAGGGGGTGATACAAGGGGTGGGAGCGGTGGTGGTTTTTCTGCCGCAGATCTGCCTGCTTTTTTTGTTTATCGGCCTGCTGGAGGACACGGGCTACATGGCGCGGGCGGCGTTTTTGATGGATCGGATGATGAGCAAGGTGGGTTTGCACGGAAAGAGCTTCATACCGATGCTCAGTTCATTTGCGTGCGCGATCCCCGGCATCATGGCCACGCGGACGATCGAAACGCGCAAGGACCGGCTGGTGACGATATTGGTGGCGCCGTTGATGAGTTGCTCGGCGCGGCTGCCGGTCTATACGGTGCTCATCGCGGCGTGTCTGCCGAGGGGGATACTGGCGCAGAGCGCGACGATGTTGAGCATGTATTTGCTGGGGATCGTCGTGGCGCTGGGGATGGCGTGGGTGTTCAAGAAGACGCTGCTCAAAGGGGAAACGCCGATGCTGGTGATGGAGTTGCCCCCCTACAAACGGCCGCTGCTGAGAATCGCGCTGCGCCACACATGGGATCGCTCGAAGTTATTCCTGCGCCGGGCCGGCACGGTGATATTGGGGATCAACATACTGCTTTGGTTCCTGGCCAGCTATCCGCGCCACGCGGGCACCCAGAACGGCAGCCCGCCGGGGCCGCTGTCCGCCGCCCAGGCCGGGGCGCGATTGCGGGGCAGTTTTGCCGGAATGGCTGGGCGCGCGCTGGAGCCGTTGATTGCACCGCTGGGGTTTGATTGGAAAATCGGCATCGGCATCGTCTCGTCCTTCGCCGCGCGGGAAGTGTTCGTGAGCACGATGTCCATCGTGTACAACGTGGCCGAAGGGAGCGACGAGGCCACGCACACACGGGACTTGGCGCAGGTGATGAGGGAGCAGAAGCGGGCGAATGGGAGGCCGGTGTATTCGACTCTGACGTCGATCACGCTGATGGTGTTTTACGTGCTGGCGTTGCAGTGCGTGAGCACGGTGGCGGTGGTGCGGCGGGAAACCAACTCGTGGAAGTGGCCGCTTTTCCAATGGCTTTACATGGGGGCGCTGGCGTGGGTTTTTGCCTTCGCGACCTACCAGGGCGGGCGTCTGCTGGGGCTGGGTTAAGACCGTTATCTACAAGAGGGAAAAAAGCACGGAAGAGAAGGGAGGGATTTTCCGGCAACCGGCAAATCTGTCTCAAGTTGAGACAGCCTGTGTCTCAAGGCTATACGCATTGCCGCCGCGCATACCCGCCGGAATAAGCCGTTGGGGCTTACTTTCCGAGGTCGGGGTTGCCAAAATGAAAACCAGTCTCATCCTCATATCCCAGAGGAGCTTGCGCTTCGACGGTGGCGTGGATTTTGGCCGCGATTGCCGCGATGACCAAGGCTGCCATCGCCAGGAGGGATACAGATGCTTTATTGATGTTATTATCCATGGCAGTTTTCATAGCAACCGCAATGCCAACATATCTTGGGGGTTAGTTTGCCCCCCGGCAAAGGCCCGCGCAATTGGGGCAAAGCTGAAGACGGGGTAGGGAGGAAGCTCAGTGGCAGGAATTGTTGTCTGGTGTTGGGACACGAGCGTGGGGGCAGCTTGATACCACCGCGATGGGAATGCGGAAATATGGGATCGGGAATGCGGCTGGCGGGACGCCAGCCGCGGGCGACCGGGACGGTCGCGCCACCCAAACCGAGGAACTGCTGCCATGATGTGAATGGGAAAAAAGAATTTGACCTGGGCGCGGTTCGGGGGTATGAAGTTGAGGATGACTGATAAATTGAACCTGGGACTGTTGCTGAGGGCGCTGCTGGCCTGCCGCGCGGCGGTCGAGGTTTAACTTTCACTCACAGAATTTTCGAACCCCATCGCCCGACACGGCGATGGGGTTTTTAGTTTTTACTGAAAACACAATTATGAAAAACAACCGCATCATCATATTCGACACCACGTTGCGCGACGGCGAACAATGCCCGGGCGCGTCCATGAACTTGCGCGAGAAAATGGAGGTGGCCCGCCAATTGGCGCGGCTGAAAGTCGATGTCATCGAAGCCGGGTTCCCCGTCATCAGCGACGGGGATTTCACGGCCGTCCAGGCGATCGCGAGAGAGATCAAAGGGCCGGTGATCTGCGGGCTGGCGCGCTGCGTGCCGCGCGACATCGAAGCCGCCGGCCAAGCTGTCAAACCGGCGGGGAAACGGGGGCGCATCCATGTCTTTTTGGCGACGTCCAAGATCCATCGCGAGTTCAAATTGAACAAGGCCCGGGATGAAATCCTCCGCCTGGCGGTGGACGGTGTAAGGCGGGCCAAATCGTTCGTGCCGGACGTGGAGTTTTCGCCCGAGGACGGCTCGCGCACGGAGCCGGACTTTTTGGTGCAGGTCTGCCGGGCGGTGGTGGCGGCTGGGGCAACGACGGTGAACATCCCGGACACGGTGGGGTGGGCGGTGCCGGACCAATACGGCGTGCTCATCCAGCATCTGTACGACGCGGTGCCGGAGTTTCAATCCGGGCAGGCGGTGGTCAGCGTGCATTGCCACAACGATCTTGGGTTGGCGGTGGCCAATTCGCTGGCGGCCGTCGGGCACGGTGCCCGGCAGGTCGAATGCACGGTCAACGGCATCGGCGAACGCGCCGGCAACGCCGCCTTGGAGGAAATCGTCATGGCCCTCAAGACGCGGGGCGATTTCTACGGCGGGTTCGAGTGCGGCGTCAACACGCGCGAGATTGTCAAGTCGTCCCGGCTGGTGGCGCGCATGAGCGGGTTGGTCGTCCAGCGCAGCAAAGCGATTGTCGGGGCCAACGCGTTCGCCCACTCCAGCGGCATCCATCAGGACGGCATTTTGAAAAAGCGGGAGACTTACGAAATCATCGACCCGGAAGTGGTCGGGTGGGGCCAGACGGAGTTGCCGTTGACCAAGCACAGCGGACGGGCGGCAATGGCGGTGCGCTTGAAGCATCTGGGCTTCAAAATGAGCGAGGGGGAGATGGCCGCGATCTTCGCGCGGTTCAAAGAAATCGGTGACAAGAAGAAATTTGTGTATGACGACGATCTTTCGGCGCTGGTGGAGGGGCAGATCACCGACGTGCCGGAAACGTGGTCGCTGGATTACTTGAGCGTGAGCAGCGGCAACCGCACCGTCCCGACAGCCACCGTGCGGCTGCAGAAGCGCGCGGGCAAAAAGACGGAAACCGCACAGGACGCCGGCATCGGCGACGGGCCGGTGGACGCGGCGTTGAAGGCGATCGACCGGTTGACCCAGACGCATGGCAAGTTGATGGATTACTCGTTGCGGGCGGTGTCGCAAGGCAAGGACGCGCTGGGCGAAGTGACGTTGAAGGTGGATTTCGGCGGAGGCGCGCTGGTGACGGGAAAAGGGGCCAGCACCGATGTGATCGAAGCCAGCGCGCGGGCGTATTTGAACGCGGTCAACCGGTTTCTGAGCCAGAACGACGGGAAAGACGCCAAGGCGGCGCAGCCGTGAGGGAGAGGACGGCGCGGGGGCGGTACCAGCAAAGTGCCTCTGACCGATCGGGCCGATCTGACAGGTCTGAAACTGGTGATGCAGGTTAGCCCATTTCAACGAGGACGTCGTTGACGGATTTCATTTTGGAAACCGGAATGAGGCTGCCGGCGATCGGGCGACCGTTGAGGGTGATTTGTTTAACGCCCTTCTGGACGCCGGCGGGATTGATTACCCTGATGTTGAGGGTCTTATTGCGGAATCGGCGGGTGGCGGTGAATTCTCTCCAGTCGGCGGGAATGCAGGGATCAATGAGAAGGCCGTTGTAATCGGGGCGGATGCCGAGGAGATATTGGGTTGCGGCGTAATAGGCCCAGGAGGCGGCGCCGGTGAGCCAGGGGACGCGCGAGGCGCCGTAACGGGGGCTGTAGGCGCTGTGGGTGTATTGAGAGTAAACGTAAGGCTCGCTGCCGCGTATCTCGGCCTTGTCGTTGAAGGAGGCGGGCATGCTGGCGCGGAAGTAATGGAATGCCCTGTTGCCGTTGCCAAGCATCGTTTCGGCCATGACTGCCCAGCCCTGGGTGTGGTTGAAAATGCCGCAGTTTTCCTTGACACCCTTGTTGAAGACAATGGAGCGGATTTCCGCGCAGAGGATATTCTCATAAGGCGGCGCACAAAGCATCAGGCCGAAATCGGTGGCGAGCATTTCATTGACCGATGTCATGGCCAGTCTGGCCCGAGTATTATCGGCATGGCCGCTGATGACGGCCCAAGATTGGGGATTGAGGTAAATGGAGCCCTGGCTGTTTTCGTGCGAGCCAATTTTCTCGCCAGATTCCTTGTAGGCGCGGAGGTACCATTTGCCGTCCCATCCAAACTTGTCGAGTTTTCCGTCTATAATATCGAGCTGTTTTTCGGCCCATTTGATATCGGCAGATTTGCCGAAGATTTTGCAAATATCGATATAGGTCGCGAGGGCGTAACGCACCTGGAGGGCGACAAATACGGAGGTGCCCCTAGTGCCGAGCCTGAGACAATCGTTCCAGTCGGCGAAGAGGCCGCTCGGCAAGCCATGCCTGCCAGTGCGCTTGAGGTTGAATTCAATCGCGCGGCGGAGGTGGGCGAGGACGGTGGCCCTGCCTTTGTCGGCATAGGGGAGAATCTTGTTGTAAAAGGCGGTGTCGCCCGTCTCTTTAACATAGGCGGGAATAGCGTTGAAAAGCCACAAGCAGTCATCGGAGCGGTATTCGTCCTCCTTGGGGAGATTTTCCTTGCCGGGCTTGTGCGTGAAGGCCATGACGATGGGCATCGCGCCGCCGGTGGACCCCTGGCCGGTAATCATCAGTTCGAGACGTTTTCTGGCCTCATGCGGGATGATTTGCATAGCGCCCATAAAATCCTGGACGGTATCGCGAAAGCCGAGGCCGTCGCGTTCGCCGCTGTAAATCAAGCTGGCCATTCGGGACCACGAATAGGTGATGAGGCAGTTGAACGGGCTCCATACGTTTAACATGCTGTTGAACAGGGGATCGGGCGTATGGACCTTCAAGCCTTCGATACGATTGCGCCAGTATTGGCGGAGTTTATCGAATTCGGCTTTGACCTTGGAGGTGTGGCCGAATTGTTTGACAGCTTTTTTCCCCTCGACGGAGGCCTTGCCGACGCCCATGAGGACGACCAGCTCTTTTGACTGACCGGGATCGAGGTCAACATCAATTTGGATTGAGCCGCAGCCGTCATCGCCGAAGGCCTTTGAGCCGGTGCATTTGCCATTTTCAACGACCATCGGATTGGCGTAACCGCGATACGGGCTGATGAAGATATCGCGGTCGGTGTCAAAGCCGACAATTTCACCGCCGAGGAAGGCCAGAAAGGAGCGGTTATCCTGGCCGGTGATGAGAACGGAGCTTCCGTAGTCGATGATGCCATCGACGAAATCCATTTTGACGATGCCGTGAGAGTATTGGAGATTGAGGAAATCGTGGAAACACTGCCACGTATTCGGGTATTCGACGAAAGTGAAGAGGCTGAGGTTTCTTTTGACGGTGTCGTTGTTGGTGACTTTCAGTAGCCAGCATTCGAAGCGTTTGCCAAGGGGGACAAAATAGGTGGTTTCCGTTTCGATGTTGGAATAGCGGGAATTGATAATGGTGTAAGCGGAGCCGTGGCGGCAGGTTGATTTGTATTTGTCGAGGGGCTTGGCCACGGGCAGCCAGGCATTTGACCAGTAATCGGCTGACTGCCTGTCGCGGATATAGACGTACCTGCCCGGCTGATCGGCCGGGACATCGTCGAAGCGCAGGCGCATGAGGCGACCTTGAGCGGCCGAGCGATGGAAGCTGTAGCCGCCGGCGTTATTGGTGATGATGGCGCCGTATTCGGTCGAGCCGAGATAGTTGGCCCAAGAGCGGGGGGTATCCGGTCTTTCAATTACATACTCCCTGGCAATGTCGTCAAAATATCCGAACCTCATAATCCACCTGTTATTCGAGTGTGCTTGTTATGATATGATGCGATCAAACTTCCGAGTTAGCTTTGGTATAATTGATCAATTCATCTACTTGAGCGAAGGCAAGGGCGGTGCAGGTGTCGGCGGCGCCGTAATAGATGGCGATTCTGCCCGTCTTGGCGTCATATAAACTGGCACAGGGGAACGTGACGTTCGGCACAAAGCCCGTTGTCTCGTAAGGCTTTTCCGGGGTGAGCAGATAGTCGCGGGTCCTGTAGAGCACTTTCCAGGGATTGTTAATGTCGAGAATAGCCGCGCCGAAGCTGTAAACGAAACCGTTGCAAGTCCCGGATACACCATGATAGAAGAGCAGCCAGCCATCGGTTGTCTCGATTGGGATCGGGCCGGCGCCGATTTTAGTGCCCTGCCACCATCCGCTACCGCCCCTGCTCATAATGTGCCGGTGATTTCCCCAATAGATCAGGTCGGGGCTTTCGCTCATATAGATGTCTCCGAAAGGAGTGTGGGCGCTGTCGCTGGGACGGCTCAACAATAGATATTTGCCGTTGACCTTTCTTGGGAAAAGGACGCCGTTCCTGTTGAAGGGCATGAGCGGGTTGGGCATGCGGATAAAGGTCTTGAAATCCGTCGTCCTGCCCAGGCCGATAGACGCCCCATGCATATCGTCGCACCATACGATGTAGCAGGTGTCGTCAATCCTGACGAATCTTGGATCGTAACCATAGCTGATGGGATTTGGCTTCCCATTTTCGTCAACCCACTGTATTGGGTCGGGTCCGATATTCCAGTGGACGCCGTCCTTGCTATTGCCGAAGAACAGGGTTGCGCGGCCGTTGCGCTGGTCGCCCCTGAAGACCCCGACAAATTCATTTTTATGAGGGAGGACGGCACTATTGAAAATTCGCGCGGCTTTGGGAATGGGGTTCCAGGATAAAATGGGGTTGCGGCTGTATCTCCACATCACATCGATGCAATCCCTAGGTTTGTCTTCCCAGGGCATGTTGGGCAGCGACCCACCGATAATTGTGTTCTTCATAGCTTTGTTTTTAGGACTGCGGTGGCAACAGGGAAAGCGCGACGCCGCTTTGATGCGGCGTGATTTCCGCCGCCCCGGAAATTCCGAGCGCCTCTGTAAAGTCGAAAGCGGTGTCGCCGCTACGCTCTGCCACCGCAGTCCATAAAAGAGGCGCCCCAATAAGTGAAACAAGCAAAAGCATACGGGTGATCTCTCCGGTCATTGCGGGGGATGACATCGGTTACGCAGCGGGGGTGGCATCGCCGGCAGCCTTGCGTCTTTCATCCAGCCCCGCTTTGACTTTTATCATAGTCTCTTCATCGAGTTTGTAAAAGAACACGAGAATGATCAACGCAACCGTTCCGATGGCAACGGGAATGATGCTCATCATCTCTTTCAAACCATTCAGGACGCCTATGTTCTGAGCCACATTGGCCACGAATCCCGTTTTGGCCAGGATGAAGGCGGCAATCATTGAGCCGACGGCCCAGCCGAGTTTGTTCGACATAATGGACGCCGAGAACACCAGTCCGGTTGCTCTTCTGCCGGTCTTCCATTCGGAGTAGTCGGCGGTATCGGCGTACATAATCCACAACAGCGCGGAGATGGGACCACCAGTCAGCGAACCGACGGCCTGAAAGACAAAAATGAGCAGCAAGTTTTCCGGTTTGAAGAAATAGAAGGCGCCGGTGCAGACGAGCGCGGTGACGAAGAGAATGATAGCGGCTTTTTTTCTCCCAAGGTATCTGGCGAACAGCGGGATCATTGCCAAGCCGATCAAGGACAACAACTGGCCGACGGTATTGAAAGCGGAGGCCAGGACTTCAAAGCCATATTTATGTGTTTTGCCGAAGAGAGTAACCTGCTGTTCACCAATGTAGTATTTGAAATAGTGGGTGGTGACGTTCATGCGGATGCAGACGAAGAGGATGAAAAGAATGGTCACGATGAAGAGCAATATCCAGGGGACATTCAAGGAGAGGTCATGCAAGTCACTTGCGACATTGGTTCTTTCCTTGGCGATGGGTTGAACACGCTCGCGCACGGAAAGAAAGGTGACCAAAAGGAACACAACCGCCGCGGCACCGTAAATTATCATAGTCATGTGCCAGCCTTTGGCGTCGTTACCTTCCCCAAAGTACTTGGCCAGAGGCAGGGCAGTTGCGGAAACGATGATTCCCGCTGAAAAGGCGCCGATAAACTTGGAGGTTGCCGCATCCGCCCGTTCGATGGGGTCCCCACTAATGACACCTAGCAGGGCAGTGTAGGGTATATTGACCGTCGAATACAGGAACATGAATGAGATAAAGGTGATGTAGGCGTAAACCAGTTTTCCCGTGTCCGCGAAGCTGGGCGTGGAAAACGCGAGAACAGCGGAAACCGCCAGCGGGACCGCTCCCCACAAGATATAGGGCCTGAATTTGCCCCAGCGGCTTTTGGTGCGATCAGCGGTCATACCGATCACGACGTCAAAAAACGCGTCCAATATCCTGGAGACAAAAAACATAACGCCGGCGGCTTTTGCGGTCAGTCCGAACACATCGGTATAAAAGTAAAGCAGATAGACCATGATGGTCTGCCAGAACAGGACCGACGCCAAATCGCCGAAACCGTAGCCGATTTTTTCTCTTAACGGGAGTTTCTGGATTTCGCCGCTCATTGGATCCTCACTGTTTTCATTGGTTTGTCTGTTGAATGTTGGATTTTGGAAATGATCGGGCTATGCGATTGGACGTTATGCGGCCAAGCGAGAAGTCGTTTTGCCCGTGTGCATGGGTGGCATTGTATGCGGGTTGGGAGCGCGGTCAAGCGTATCCGAGCTTGGGGCCGAGGGCCACTTTTCGCGGTCCACAGGCGAGGGGTTTGACGAGATCAGCCGTCTTTTGCCGCGGCGCGGAACTTGACCCTCGGTGGCGGGCAGACTACTGTTTGGACAATAAACGAATGACAGGATTGCTTGAACTGCCGGAAGTTCGCCAGCGGATGCATCGGATGTCGGTCGAAGAATACCATCGCGCGGGCGAAACCGGTGCCTTCTCCAAGAAGGTGGAACTGCTGCGCGGCATCGTCCTCACTAAAATGTCGAAATCTCCCCTGCATGAACTGGTTTGCCAGAAATTGATGAAGATTCTCATGGCGCAGGCGCCCAGCGGATTTGAAGTTCGGCGGGAGGGCCCGCTGACGCTGAAGGATTCAGAGCCGGAACCGGATCTGTCAGTGGTGCGCGGCAGCGCTGATGACTGGGCCGGGGCGCATCCAGAGACGGCCGATTTGGTGATCGAGGTGGCGGTCAGCAGCGCGGCGGTGGATGAGAGCAAGGCCGAGATCTACGCCCAGGCTGGCGTGCCTGAATACTGGCTCGTCCGCCCTGAGCATCAGAGAATTGAAGTCTATCGCCAACCCACCGCCGCGGGTTACCAGCGGCAAACCACGCTCAAGTCAGGGGACACCCTGAGTTGCCAGAGCATTGCCGGGATCACATTTCCGATCGCAAGCATCCTGCCAGCGTAAAGAACTGGGGGACCGCTCAGTGTTTGAGATTCTCGAGGTATTTCAAACTTTCGGGGATTTGTTGCTCGGAGACGGGTGACTCGTCTTCAATGAAATACCATTTGACGCCAATTTTCCCGGCCTCGCGCAAGATGGCGGGGAGGTCGAGTTTGCCTGCGCCCAGGGCGACGTCGTTGTTGACATCGGAACTGCCGGTCAGCAAGCCGGTGGGGGTGCTGGGGCGCATGTCTTTGAGGTGCATCAACTCGAAGCGATTGGGATATTTGGCGAGCAGTTTCGCCGGATCCTGACCGGGGTGTGCGATCCAGAAAATATCCATTTCATAGGTGACGTATTGAGGATTGGTTTCGCGCATCAAAAGGTCGAAGAGCGTGCCATCGTCGAAGGGCTGAAATTCGTAGCCGTGGGTATGATAGAAGAAGCGAATGCCCTGTTTGGCGGCCAGTTCGCCGGCGTGGTTGAAAACTTCGGCGGCTTTGCGGCAGGTGGCTTCGTCGAAGGGGTCACGGTGCGGAATCCACGCACAGCCGGCATAAGACAAACCCTGCTCTTTGGCTTGGCGCAGGACCGCTTCGGGGTCGCTGGCCCACTGCTCATAGGAGAAATGGCCGCTAACGGGGACCAGGCCGCGTTTCTGCAATTCCTCCCGGAACTGCGCCGGTGGCAGGCCGTAAGTGCCCGCCAGTTCGACATACTTGACGCCCCAGCCGCGCACCTCGTCCAGGGACGCGGCCCAGTTGGTGGCCATCTGGGCGCGCAGGCTGTAGAGTTGCAAGCCGGCTTCGCCTTTGAACACCGGTGTTTGGGAGGTGGCGCATCCTGTCAGCAGGCCGGCCAGGCCGATGGCGGCGACAACGACAGCAGGATGGGAAAAGATGGAATGGAGCAACATGTTCATATTGTGATGAGTTTTCATTGCGGCTGATCATGGAGCAAAGGCGGCCCGGCTGTCCATAATTATTGCCAACGGCCTGCGGGAGGGGCGCATTTTTTTGGCGCATTTCTGCCTTGGGAAAGCTCTCAACGATTGGAACGATTGAAAATTTGTGATTGAAAATCTGTCATTTGTAATGTAGGCAGTGTCGCCATGACGCCCCAAGACCTCTCCGATCGAGGATGAATGCGACGCACTTTGCCGCATCCTGGGAAAGTCCATAGCCACGGCGCACTCTTTCGACTTGTCGCGGCGGTTGTGTTTCCGCTGCTGTTTTTTGCGGTGGTGGAGGGGGCGTTGCGGGTGGGCGGCTATGGTTACGACCCCTCGTTCTTCAAAAAAGCCCGCATCGGCGGGGACGATTATTTCGTCAACAATGACGATTTCGTTTTCCGTTTTTTCCCGCCGCAATTGGCGCGGCTGCCTGGCGCCTTGCGCATGGAGGCGGAAAAGCCGCCGGGCACCTGCCGCATATTTATCCTGGGGGAATCGGCCGCCCTGGGCGATCCCAGCCCGCCGTACGGGGCGGGGCGCTATCTGGAGGCGCTGATGTCGGAGCGTTATCCGGGGCGCCGATTTGAAGTCGTCAACGTGGCGATCACCGCGATCAATTCGCACGCGATTGTGGCCATTGCTCGCGAGTGCGCGCGGCGGCAGGGAGATTTCTGGGTCATTTACATGGGCAACAACGAGATGGTGGGGCCGTACGGAGCGGCGAGTGTTTTTGGGGCGCAGGCGCCGCCGCGGTGGATGGTGCGCGCCAGCCTGGCACTCCAGGAAACGCGGGCGGGCCAGGGACTCATGGCGTTGACGCGCGGACTGAGAAAGACCGAGGCGGCGTCGTGGGGTGGCATGGAAATGTTTATGGGCCGGCGGATTGCCCCCGGCGACGCGCGCAAAGAAACGGTTTATCGCAATTTTGGGGAGAATTTGCGGGACATTGTCAGCGCCGGGCTGGACTCCGGCGCGCGAGTGATCCTCAACACAGTGGCGGTAAATTTGAAGGATTGCCCGCCCTTTGCGTCTGTGCCGGCCACAAACGTGGCGCCGGGGGCGGTGGCGGCGCAAGAGGCGGGAAGATTCGGCGAGGCGGCGCGTCTGTTCGCGCAAGCCGCCGGAGTTTCGCCCCATTGCGCCGATTTGGAGTATCGGCTGGGGCAATGCCTGCTGGCACTGACAAACGTGACCGCCGCGCGGGACCAGTTGCAGGAGGCGTGCGACGATGACCTGCTGCCGTTCCGGGCCGATTCGCGAATCAACGGGATCATCCGCCAGGCTGGGGCCGAATTTGCCGGGACCAACCTGGTTTTTTGCGACACAGCGGCTGAGGACATTGCCGGGGAGGAAACGTTTTACGAGCATGTCCATTTTAATTTTGACGGCAATTACCGGCTGGCCCGCGCGTGGGCGGAGAAGATCGGGCCGCTGTTGGCGCCGGACGGGGGCCGCGGCGCGGCGGCCAACTGGGCGCCGCAGGAGGATTGCGAGCGGCGCCTGGGGCTGACGGACTGGAACCGGGCGCTGATCCTGAGCGAAGTGATGCGCCGACGGAGCGAGCCGCCGTTGAGCGGGTTGAGCGACAATGCGGCGCGGTTGGAGCGATTGGCGCGCGAAGCCGGGGCGTTGCGCCAGCGAATGAGCGGCGCCAGGGCGGCCGACGCCCGGTCTCTCTACACGGCGCAAATCCAGGGGCATCCCGAGGATTACCAATTGCGATTCAATTACGGGGATTTTCTCGAAGGGGTGGGAGACGCGGCGGAAGCGGCGGCGCAATGGCGTCAAGTCGAGGAACTGCTGCCGGAGTATTACCTTGGCTACTTGCAAGAGGGGCGGATGCTGGAGCGGCTTGGGCAACTGGACGCGGCGGCGGCGTGTTTTGAGCGCACGGTAAGGCTCCACCCGCGCACGACCACGGCGTGGTTTGAATTGAGCAACATCCACGCCAGCCAGGGAAGGTACCCGGAAGCTCTGGGGGAGTGCGAACGCGCCCGCCGCCTGGAGCCGCGGCAGCCGGCCTTTTATGCCTGCCTGGGACGGATTTTTTCCAAAATGAACGACCACACCGCGGCGATCGAAAAGTACCGGGAGGCCGTCAAAATCCGACCCGAGTATTTTGACGGCCACCTGGTGCTGGGGGAGGAACTGTTGTCGTGCGGGAGGGCAACGGAAGCGAAGAGCGAATTTGAAGAAGCCCGGCGCTTGCGTCCGGAAGCGGCGCGCGCGCATTTTGACCTGGGGCTGGTACTGCTGCAACAGGGTCAACGCGACCCGGCGCGCCATGAGTTTGAGGAAACGGTGCGGCTGGACCCAGGCAACAAGCTGGCGCGCCAGTACTTGGAGCGGCTTTGAGCTAATACGTTGAACAAGCGGGGCCGGTTGAGCGTCCAATCCGAGTGAGGTTGCGCCGGCCAGGAATTTGATCTATATATTTGCATGAGCGAGGAGAGGAACCACTGGACAGGGTTCGCGTTGTGCGTGGCCGGGGCGGCTTTGCTGCTGCTGTGCGGCTGGCTGGTGCCCATGCACTTGCGGGGGGTTGATGCGGCGGTCATTGAGGGGGCTGGGGCAAACACGACTTCATTGATTGATCGCGGACTGGCCCTGGCGCACGCCAGCCACCGGGAATCGGCACGCCTTATATGGGAGGCGGCCACCAACCAACACGTTCCCGGGGCGGGGGAAATCATCAGCGCCCTGAGTGTTTCGGGCATAAGCAATGCCCCGGGGGAGCCGGCGACCGAATACGTCATTCGAACCGAAAACCGCGAGCGATTATTGGAGGCGTTGGCCGCTTCCAGATCCGCCGCGGCGCGAGAATTATACCGGTGCCGCCAGTTGACCAATACGGTCCTGTTTCCGCCGTCGTCGTCCGCCGCCGGACAGGCATTCGACGCGGCGGTGGCTGTATGCGGCCGGTTGCTGGAGGAAAACGGCCTGACGGCCGGGTTACGCAATCAGATTTCATCGCGCGCGGCGTCGGCCAACGGCGGGGGGAGTTCCCAACCGATGGAGGAAGTGCTGATGGACATGCTCTCGCTTGGGAAACGGTTTTCGTGGGATGAGCTGGGAGTATTTGTCAGTCAAATTGATGACGTGGCGACGCTGGACCAGTTGGCGACGCAGGCGCGCAACGCGGGGGAGCAATTGCCGGTGCTGTTCGCGGCGGTTGACTTGAGCCAAAAGCCGGCGGCGGTGGCGGGCTACCTGAACAATTACAGCCAGAGCGGACTGGGCGACCTGGGGGCGGCGCTCCGATGCGGCGCCGGCGGAGTGGATGAACTGACGCGGCGCAACCAGCGGTTTTACGCTACAGACTTTCGGCGGCGCGTGGGAGGGGCGGCGCCGTGCGCGGTGTTCTACCGAGGCGCGAAAGATTTAGCCTTGCGCGAACCGTGGATCGCGTTGACAGTGAAGTGGTTCTTTTACATATCATGCGGGTTCCTGCTGGCGCTGGCGGCGCATTATGTGATGCCGGCGAGCGTGAGGCTTGAGGAACCGTTGCGGGTGCGGGGAATCCACCTGGCCCGTGAGATGTTATTTGCGTTGGGGTTCTTGCTCGTGGTCTTGCTCGTGAGCGAGCCGTTTCTCGCCCAGGAGAGCCAGAAGGGGCAGATTGCCATACGGCTGCAGTTGCCCGGAGTGGGCGCGGCGGCGGCGAGCGCAACGGCCAACGCGAAGGCGAAACTTATGAATCCACCAAGTTTATTGACGCTGCTTCTGTTTTTTGTGCTGCAGGCGCTCATTTACTGCGCCTGCCTGGTTAAGCTGGCCGAAATCCGCCGGCAGAAGGTGGTCCCGCGCATTCGGCTAAAGCTATTGGAGAACGAGGATCATTTGTTCGACGCCGGGCTTTACCTCGGCTTCGTGGGGACAATCGTCTCGCTGATCCTGGTTTCCCTCGGCATCATCCAGCCCAGCCTGATGGCGGCCTACTCATCGACGTCGTTCGGCATCATATTCTGCTCGATTTTTAAGATCTTCCATTTGCGCCCAGCCCGGCGCCAATTGCTGCTGCAGGCGGAAGAAGAAGCCAGCGCGACGGAATCGCCCGCCACGGCCGCAGTGTCCCTGGCAACCAGCGCATGAACCGAAGCATCCTCATTGTAATATGCGATTTCCTCCTGGTCAGCCTGCTGGCCTTTTCGACGGTCGATATCAATAAGCTGCCGCAAGCGAACGCGTCGCGGCCATTGAAGTTGGAGATGGCGACCAACGCGCCGGCCAACGGGCGGCAGGACCTGGGCGACGTGATGCGGCTGGCGCTGGATGAAGAGCGGAAGAATCGCGACGTGTTGGTGGGAGAACTATCCCGCGCCCGCGAGACGGTGGGACAGCGCGACCAGCAAATCCAGCTTTTCCAGAGCCAACTGGTTTCCAACGGAGAGCGGACGGCGCAGTTGCAGATGCAGCAAACCAATTTGATGCGCGAGTTCAGCGTGGCCCAGAGCAACATTGAGAACCTGAACCAGCAACTGCGCGCCACGACAGTCGAGTCGGTCATTTCCAAGGAGCAACGCGCGGCGATGGAAGCGGAGGCGCGCAAGCAATCGGAAAAAGCCAGCCTTCTGGAAAAGCAATTGGCCCAATTGCAAAACAGCAACCAGTTGGTGTTGTCCGAGCGGGAGGCGCTGGCCAATCAATTGCAAATGAGCGAGGCGGCCAACCGGTCGGCCATCGCCCAGATGTCGCAAATGCAAGAGGAAGTCGATGCGCAGCGGCAGCAAAACGCCCAACTGGCGCAGGGCGTCCAAGCTCTGGCCAGCAAGTCGTCGGAGCTGGCGCAGGAAATCCGCCAAAGCCAGCCGCTGGCGCCCAACGAGTTGTTTGACCGATTGAGCACCAACCGGGTCCTGGCCAGTTTTAGCGGCGTCAAGTCCGGCTTTTTCGGAAACGACTCGACGCACACCAAGCAAACGCAGACGGTGCTGGTGAGCGACGGGACCAACACGGTGGCGTTGTGCCACGTGCAGGACACGCCGCTGACGCTGTGGAATCCGGGCGCCAATTGGGAGGAACTGAGCGGGACGCTGGCGTATGGGGCGATCGTCATTCCCATGCAGACGTTATCCTTCTATTGGGGGGATCCGCGCATCGTGCTGATTCCGCTCACAGAGGGCCAGGCGCACTCGTTCACGGGCAAGATTTATCGCCTGGCGCGCGATCCTTACAAATTCCAGGACGCGGTCGTGGTGGGCACGCGTGAGAACTACTACGGGGAGTGCAGGTTTCAAATCGACTTGACAACGCCGCAGTACCTGAAGATGGACCACAACTCGTTGAAAGGGCTGTTTGGCAAATTCAATCCATCCAGCGGCGACCTGGTGTTCAGCAAGATGGGGGAATTTCTGGGCGTGATGGCGAACAACAACTATTGCGCGCTGATCCGCAACTTTGCGCCGGCGGCCACGCTGCGTTACGGGCCGGGCGGGCGCAACCAGCCCACGGCCCAGACACTGGCCGATCTCTACACGATAGTATCGACGTTGCCGTTTAAATTGCAGTGAATTCGCGTGCGAAAGAGGCGGGGTATGAATAGCATGGCGGCTCATGAAGACCCTGCTGCAACCACATCACGGCGTAAGGAATGAGTTACGGAAATGGCGGTGGCTGGTTTCGAGTTTGGCTGAGGGCTGGGCGCATCTGGATACGAGCACAATGGGAATGCAGATACATGGGGCCGAGAATGTGGCCGGCGAGACGCCAGGCACGGCGACCGGGACGGTCGCGCTACCCAAACGGAGAAAGCGCCACCGTGATCGCACGGTGGCAGTGTCAAGACGCACCGGCGAGGGATTTAATCTGATAGAGTTGCTGGCGGTCATTGCGATCATTAGCATCATGGCGGCACTGCTTCTGCCCGCCTTATCCAAGGCCAAAGAGCAAGTCACCGCCGCAGCCTGCCTGCAGAACCACAAGCAACTGGCCAACGCGTTCCACATGTACGCGCAGGACAATTCCGACGCCATCGTGCAGATGGCCGATTACCGGACGGGCGCCGACATCTATCCGGCCGGTGGTTTTTGGGGAGGCCCGAAGCCGGGCCCGATATGGAGCAACGCCGCCGCCGCCATGACCGCCACGGAGGCGGGGCTGCAAAACAGCAATGCCTTTTACTTTTATTGCAACAATACCGGCGTGTATCATTGTCCCGGGGACATGCGGGTTCAGCGCACGCCGACAACCAACGGCCCGAACGGCTGGGGCTACGACAGCTATTCACGGAGCCAGAACCTGGGCGGTGAACCCTACGACAACTACTGGGGCGCCGGCGCCACTTACACCAAAATGTCAGCCGTGCGCCAACCGGGCACGACCTTTGCGCTGATCGAGGATGCCGATTGGCGCGGTTACAACGTGGGCACTTGGGTTGTGGTCTGGGAGCCGAATGATTTCCATTGGAAGAAACCGCCATCGGTGTGGCACGTCAACGTCTCATCGGTCGGGTTTGCGGACGGTCATGCCGAGCTACACAAATGGCTGGATAGAGGGATTGTGGCCGCGGGCCAGGGCGCCGCCCGAGGCGAGCCGGAGTCCAATTGGGTGGGTCCCGGCGACGGCGCGGATTACTTCTTTGTCTTTAACGGCTATCAATTCCCCGGTCATCCTTGAGGCGGACTCGGGGGTTTGGCGGACGATTGGTGGACAGTGCTGGGGGCTGCGGCCCTCAATAACGTAAATGCGGCAATGCGCTTATTGATCATTGAGGATGAAAGGAAGGTGGCGGACATCGTGGCCCGCGGCTTGCGGGCCGAGCGCTTTGCCGTGGATGTGGCCTACGACGGGGAACGCGGCTGGGAAATGGCCTCGCTGTGCGATTACGATTTAATCATCCTGGACTTGATGCTGCCCGGTCCGGGCGGCTCGGAAATCCTCCGCCGTCTGCGCCATGCGAAGAAGGAAGTTCCGGTTCTGATCCTTACCGCGCGCGAGAGCACTGCGGAGAAGGTGGAGAACTTCGAGGCCGGGGCGGATGATTACCTGACCAAGCCGTTCGCCATGGCCGAATTGCTGGTCCGGGTCAAGGCGCTTCTGCGGCGCGGGGCGGTCCCCCAGTCCAGCGTGCTGCGGGCGGGCGACCTGGAACTGGACCGGCTTTCGCAACAAGTCCGGCGCGGGGGAAAAAAGATCGAATTGACGTCCAAGGAGTACGCGCTGCTGGAATACCTTGTGGCCAACGCCGGGCGTGTGCTTTCGCGCACCATGATCATCGAGCACGTGTGGGACCAGAGCTTCGAGGGTTTGACCAACATCGTCGATGTGTATGTGCGCCATCTGCGGGAGAAGATCGAAGAGGGGCATCAGCAGAAGCTCATTCGCACCGTGCGAGGAGTCGGCTACTGCGTGAGCGACGAGGCCGAGAGATGAACACCCGATCCCTGCGGTTTGGCTTGATCGGGTGGTATGCCGGATGTCTCACAGGTGTCTTCGTCCTTTTCGGGGTGGTCTTGCATCAACTGTTGGGGTATTACCTGGAGCGCAACCTGGCGGAACTTCTCTCCCGGCGCTCGGAACAGATTGCGGTTTCGCTTCTGGCCAACGTGCAGGCCACGGGCGAGAAGTACGTGGTGGATGAGATTCAGGCCCGCTATAATCCGGCGCAGTTCGACCGGTTCATCCGCCTGACGCGGGCCGGGGGCGCCGTTCTTTACGCATCGGGGCGGACGGCGGATTTTGATCCGAGCGGCTTGCCGGCAGCCGGGCCGGGCAACTCGACACGGGTTGTGCGCCTTGCCGACGGCCATAGATTGCTCGTCACCGCCCGGACTTATTTGTCGCCCTCGGGCGGCGCTTACGTCATCGAAAGCGGGGGGCCGATGCAGGCGATCGAGGAGATGCTCTCCAATTTGGTGGAGATGCTGTTGGTGAATGTGCCGTTGGCGGTGCTGGTGGCGGTGGGGGGCGGTTACTATCTGGTGGGCCGGGCGCTGGCGCCGGTAGTGCGGATGGCACGCAGCGCCGAGCGCATCACCTTGCGCAACCTCGACGAGCAATTGCCGGTGACGCGCAGCGGCGACGAGTTGGAGCAATTGTCGCTGGCGCTCAACCACATGATTAGGCGTCTGCGCGAGGCGGTGGAACAAAACCAGCGATTTCTGGCCGACGCGTCGCACGAGTTGCGCACGCCGCTGACGGTGCTGCGCGGGGAATTGGAGAGCGCGGTGGGACAAACCGCGGCGCCGGAACTGCGCGAGCGTCTTGGCAGCGCGCTGGAGGAAGTGGATCGCCTGGTCAAGATCGTCGAGGCCCTCTTCGCCATTTCGCGGGTGGAAGCGGGGGACGCACCCCGGCAATGGACGCGGTTTGATTTGGCCCAGTTGGCCGCCGCCACCGCCGAGCAAATGTCCCTGCTGGCGGAGGACAAGGGTGTGAGGGTCAATTGCAAGGTGGAGGGCAACGTGAGCGTGGAAGGGGACAGCGCCCGGATCAAGCAAGTGGTGGTCAATCTGCTCGACAACGCGATCAAGTACACGCCCGCGGGCGGTTGCATTGAGTTGAGCGTCCAGGCGCGCGGGGGCAAGGCTGTCATGGAGGTGGCGGACACCGGGATCGGCATTCCGGCGGGGGCATTGCCGCGGGTCTTTGAACGGTTCTACCGCGGGGACCAGGCGAGCTGGCGGGACGGCGGCGGGGCCGGATTGGGGCTGGCCATCGTGAAGTCAATTTGTTCGGCGCACGGCGGTCAAATAGGAGTTCAAAGCGTCGAGGGCCGCGGCAGCCATTTCAAGGTGGAACTGCCGCTGGCGGGCGGGACATAAGGGGGATTTGCCATTGGTTATCGGAGGAGAGATGTCAGAGGAAATGTTTGCGCGAATTCAGGCGGCCCGGCTGCGGTTGCGGGGGCAGGCACACCGCACGCCGATCATGACCTCGCGCACGATCAATCGGATGGCGGGGGCGGAGGTGTATTTCAAGTGCGAGAATTTTCAGCGGGGCGGAGCATTCAAGTTTCGCGGCGCGTATAACGCCATTTCCCAGCTCGGCGCGGCGGAGAAGGAACGGGGCGTCATCACATTCTCGTCCGGAAATCATGGGCAGGCCGTCGCACTGGTCTGCGGGCTGCTGGGTGTGAGGGCGACCGTGGTGATGCCCAAAGACGCGTCGCCGCTTAAACGGGCGGCCTGTCAATCATACGGGGCGGAGGTTGTCCTATGCGAGCCTGGCAACGCCAGCCGCGAACAGGTCAGCCGGCAGTTGCGCGAGGAGCACGGTTTTGCGCTGATCCCGCCCTTCGATCATCCCGATGTCATAGCGGGGCAGGGGACGGCCGCGCTAGAGATGATCGAGGAGGTCAAGGGGCTGGACTGGGTGGTGACGCCCTGCGGCGGTGGCGGCTTGCTGAGCGGCACGGCTGTGGCCGTGAAACATTCACAATCGCGCTGCCGGGTCGTGGGGATCGAACCGGAGTTGGGTGATGACGCGACGCGCTCGTTCCGGTCCAAGAGACTTGAAACGGTTGACAATCCGCGCACCATCGCCGACGGCACACGGACGGCGTCGCTGGGGGAATTGACCTTTCCACTGGTGCTGGAGCACGTGGACGAGATGAAGACGGTGACGGAGGAGGCAATCAAAGAGGCGGTGCGGGTGTTGTTTTTCAGGATGAAACTGGTGGTCGAGCCGTCGGGCGCGTTGGGCCTGGCGGCATTGTTGAGCGGGGCGTTGCGGCCGACGGGGCGAGTGGGGATTATCCTCAGCGGCGGCAATGTCGATGCCGGGACGATGGGGCAAATTCTTACCGGTTGAGCGCCATTTTTCTGTGGAAGACGCTGATGAAGCGTGCGTCGGGTGGCGCGCGCTCAAAGGAGGCCGGCCCCCAGTAGATGGTGGAGGGCTGCATCGTTACAATCCCCATCGGTTCATAGTTTTTGTCCAGATACGGCTCCAACCAGCGCATCATGTCCCGCGAGTACTCGGCAACGGTGGGAATCCAGGAAAGGCGCTGGTTGACAAAAACCACGCAGTCGGGCCTGCCGGCCTCGATTTGGGCGATCATTTCGGCCCGCATGCGGACGGCCAGGGGCTGGGCCTGCACGAGGTCGTACATGTAAACGTAGCCCGTGACGGAACGCCGGTGCGCGTAAAAGAGCAGTTCCGGCTCGGAGCCGAGCACGGCCAGCGTGGCGCCGGGCGGCAGATGCGTGTTCAGCAAGGCGCCAAGTTCTGGATACACGCCGAAGTTGTTTGCGCCGTAGGCGCGGTCGCAAACCTCCCGCGGAGTCAGGTCAAAAAAAATGTCTCGATGGCTCCATGCGACGCCGGTCCAGCAGAGGGCAAAGCAAATCCATGGGGCGGAGCGGACAGCGGGGTGGAGATGGCCGGCCAACTGTTGGGCCGCGCTCACCGCCCGCCCCGCCAGGAGCGCCAGCGCCGGAAGCAGCATCACAAAATAATGCCCGAAAAAGTGAAAGGTCGGACAGACCGCGGCCGCTGAAAAGAGGAGCAAGGCCGGCAGAAAGAACCGATCGGCGTCCCGGTCCCGCGCCGCCAGCGAGCAGAGCAATCCCACGCCGGCCAGAATCCACAACAGGGCGTCCCAGCCCAGGCTGGAAAGAAAAAGGGCCAGCCGGCGCCCGCCGAAAGACCACGGCGCCAGCGTCGCGTGGACGCCGGCATAGGTCACCGTCCAAAACCAAAACTTCTCCCAGACGCCCGCCGCCGCCATCAGCGCCGCAGTCAACAATACCGGCGCGAGCACGCCGACGGAAAAAACCGCGACGCGGAGGCCGTCCGGCAGCCAGGCCGCGGGCCGCCGGCGGAGCGCGCTCCAGACCAACAGAGTAAAACCAAAAACCGCAAAGGCCCCGCCCGGCTGTTTCATCAGGAACGCCAGTCCGAGGAGCAGGCCGCTGCCGAAAAGGATTGCCAGGCCTCCCTGCGGCGGGGCGCGCAAAAGCAAAAGCAACCCGCCCACGGCAGCCAGGACGACAAAGTGGGTGGCGTGAGCCGCGAAGCCGAACACGGACGGACCCATCGAGAGCAACGCATAGGTGGCGGCGGCCACGACGGCCGCCGTTGAATCGAAGAGGCGGCGCGCGAGCGAAAAGATCAGCGCGATGGCCGCCAGATTGACGAGCATCAAGCCGAGATGAATTCCCGTAATCGTTTGCCCGAAGACGGCCATAATGGCGGCGTAGGCGGCGTAGATGCCGGGCATCTTGACGTTGTAAATCCAGCGGAAGGGCGGGATTCCGGCCAGCATCAATTGTCCGGCGTAGGCGAACTCCCCTTCGTCCCGTTCCAGTGGAGTGGCCAGGAGGCGAATTCGGACAGCGGCGACAAAGAGCAGGATCAGCAGCAGGCAGGCCACCGGCCAATGGAGCCGCCACGATTTCATGAGCGGGACCGCACGAACTTCTCGATGCGATCCAGACCCTTTTCAATGTTCGCCATACTGGTGGCGTAGCTGATGCGGATGTAATCGTCGGCGCCAAAGGCGATGCCCGGCACGGCGGCGACTTTTTCCCGCTCGAGCAATTGAGCGCAAAAGTCCATCGACTTGAGGCCGGTGCGGGAGATGTTTGGGAAAAGGTAAAAGGCGCCCCTGGCGTTGACGCAGGAAATGCCAGGGATGGCGTTGAGGCGGTTCCAGGCATAAGCGCGGCGCCGCGCGAATTCGGCCAGCCAGAGCGGCAGGTGATCCTGCGGCCCGTTGAGGGCGACGACAGCGCCTTTCTGGGCGAAAGAGGTTGGATTACTGGTGCTGTGGCTCTGGATGGCGTCGATGGCCTTGGCGATCGGTTCGGGCGCGGCAGTCAGACCGATGCGCCAGCCGGTCATGGAATAGGCCTTGGCCAGGCCATGCACGAGAATGGTGTGTTCGTAGAGGCTTTGGGACAGAGAGGCCACGCTGGTGTGCTGGGCGCCGTCATAAACGAGCTTTTCGTAAATCTCATCGCTCATGATGAGAACGTCGTGTTTGACACAAATATCACCCAGGGCCTGAATTTCCTGGCGGGAGTAGAGGGAGCCAGTGGGATTGCTGGGCGAATTAAGGATGAACAACCGGGTGCGCGGGGTGATGGCGGCGGCCAACTGCTCCGGGGTGATTTTGAATTCGGTCTGGTCGGTGGTTTGGATGATGATCGGTTTGGCTTGGGCCAGGTGCGCCATTTCCGGGTAACTGAGCCAATAGGGCGCGGGAATGATCACTTCGTCGCTGGTGTTGCAGGTGGCCAGGATGACGTTGCAGCAGGAATGTTTGCCGCCGCAGGAAATGATGATTTGCGAGGGTTTGTAATCCAGTCCGTTATCGCGCTTGAACTTGTCCGCCGCGGCCTTTCGCAACTCCGGAATGCCGCTGCTGGGGGTGTATTTGGTAAAGCCGTCGCGCAGGGCCTGGATGGCGGCGTCGGTGATATGTTGGGGAGTGGGGAAATCAGGCTCGCCGGCGGCGAAGCCGACAACGTCGATGCCCTCGGCTTTCATTTGTTTTGCCTTGGCGTCAATGGCCAAGGTGGCTGAGGGTGTGAGCGAGGCTGCACGGCGGGATATTTTGTATTTCATATTAAGCGGCAGAGAACATGGGACTGATGGAATTGAAGTTCAAGGTCTAAAGTGCGGCGTGCGGTCACTGTTTGCCTGGAGGCAGTCAGTTCGGCTTGGGCGGGGGACGTGGCGCCGCAGAACGGGCAGATCAGGGCCTTTTTGGCGGGATTCCATTGGGCCTCGCCTCCGCAGGCGGGGCAGGAGAATTTTTTCTGGGCGGTGGCGTCAGGCATGGCCGGGGATCGTCGTCAGGGGAATGGCTGGCAGAGGAATGGGGAAAGCCCTTTTCAAAACATTCCTCTGACAGTCATTCCCCTGACGGTTTTGTAATCGTGGTGAATTCAATTCTAGAGTGATTGAGGTTAATCCATTGGATTGCATTGAGATCGGTCAGCGCGAGCAGGCGGCGCAGATGGGATTCGGCGAAACTTTGACTTTCCGTGAACGCCGTGACGCGAAACGCGACACCAGGGGCATGGACCAACATTCGTTGCCCGCCTAAGTCCAGACGATCTCGATGCAGGCTGACGCGTCGCTCAACATTCCGCGCACCGCCAAGGAAATGAATGAGAGCTTCCTGATACAAGTTCACGTCGAGAAATGCGCCCCAGTCGTGAAGCAAATCGAGCAACGTCTGTCGCAAATCCTCGCAGGCGGGATCTACCCTTAACCAGCGTTCACTGACGTCGGTAAAACGCCGGCGATCTTCCGGTGTCAGGCTCGTGGCGATGATTTTGCCTTGGACTTTGGCGGCGTGGAAATTGAGCAGTTTGCCGCGTTGGATTCCAAGCAGAAACATGTAGTTGAGCAACTGCGCGTCATGTTCGCCGACGAGGTTTGCGTCTGCCTTCAGTTCGTAAAGGGCGCCGCCCGCAACCAAGTCGAGAAAATATTTTTTCGAGAAGTCGCGGTGCGCGGCGGTCACGGGGATTTCGGTCAGGACGGGCTGGAACCCGTCGGCAAGCAGGCGCGCTTTCAGATCGGCTTTGTAGGCGCACTCGTCGCAGAGCCGGCCCAATTCGTTCTGGCTGGCATAGGCGTGGCCCATGACGCGGTAGTCGAGTTTTTCAAACTCGGCCGCGCTCAGATTCGGGAAGGACACTGGGCAATGGACGGGCATGGAACCAGAATTTTGTCAGGGGAATGGCTGGCAGAGGAATGGGGAAAGCCCTTTTCAAAACATTCCTCTGACAGCCATTCCCCTGACGGTATTGTAATCGTGGTGAATTCAATTTGGGCAAAGCGGTTGAGGTTAGTTCTTCAAAAACTCGTCCAGTGCCGTTTTGGACACGCGCCAAACGGCTCCGATCCCTTTGCCTTTGAGATTCCCCTTCATCAGGCGCTGCGGTAGCTCTTGACCACCCAGTCGCTCAATGTCTTTTCGGGTGCGTCCACCGCATCGATGTCCAGCAGAAAATCCTGCTGGCCGGTGTTTTGGGAGATGAGCTTGAGGCCGAATTGAAAGTCCTTGAAGCGGGCGGCGCAGAGGTCGCGAACGGGGACCGATTGCTCCAGTGCCAGTGCCATCAGGCGGTCGGCGGCGGCGTCGGTGAACCGGAGGCCCAGCTTGTGGGCGTCGCGGAAGCGGGCGGCGAAATCATGGGCCAACTGGCGTGCGACAACGCGCTCCTGCAACAGGTGCTGGGTGAGGAGTTTTTGCAGTTCGGCCACCGGATGATCCACCACGTCGGCGGTGACGACGAAGCGGCGGACCAAGGTGGAGGGCAGCTCGAATTTGAAGTCGCGGAAGGTGCGCTCGCATATCGTCATCAGACCGCGGGCGCCGGTGGATTCCTCGCCGGCCAGTTCGGCAATGCGTCGGAGGCCGTCTTCGCGGAAAAGGACCTCGATGCCATAGGCGGCGAAGGTTTGCTCGTATTGACGGATGATGCTGCCCTCGGAGGTTTGGAGGATGGTGAACAAATCGTCCACCGCCAAGGGCTGGCACACCACGCGAACGGGCAGGCGACCGATGAATTCAGGCTCGAAACCGAACTCGATAAAATCGCGGGTTTGGGCCTGATCCAGGGTGGTGGCGTCGGCGAGGTCTTTGGAGGCAGTGGCGGCGAAGCCGATGGAGGCGTCGCGGAGGCGTTTTTTGACAATTTTCTCCAAGCCGTCGAAGGCGCCGCTGACGATGAAGAGGATGTGTTTGGTGTTGATAGTGGCGGGGGCTTTTTTTCCGCGCTGGGAGAAATCCATCATAGCCTGGATTTGGCCGCCGATGTCGTTGGGGGAGCGGGCGGGGACCTCGGTTTCCTCCATGAGTTTGAGCAAATTGGTTTGGACGCCGCGGCCGCTGACGTCGCGGCCGGTGGCGTTGGAGACGGAGGCGATTTTGTCGATTTCATCGATGTAAATGATGCCGTATTGGGCGCGCTGGACGTCGCCGTCGGCCCGGCGGAGCAATTCGCGCACGAGGTCCTCGACGTCGCCGCCGACGTAGCCGGTTTCGGAGAACTTGGTGGCGTCGGCTTTGACAAAAGGCACGCCGACGAGGTCGGCGGCATTGCGGATGAGATAGGTTTTGCCAACGCCGGTGGGGCCGAGGAGGATGACGTTTTGCTTGGCGTAATTGGGCTGCGGCTTGCCTTCGCGGTCCAGGCGGACGTGATGGTAATGATCGCAGAGGGCGACGCTCAAAACCTTTTTGGCCTCCTCCTGTTTGATGACGAAGCGGTCGAGGTAGGCCTTGACGTCACGGGGCTTGCGGTCAAAGGACAAGCCGGTGTCCGGCGATTCGGCGTCGGGCACATCGGGCGGGGCGGGGGCATCGGTCTTTGGCTGGGGTGCGCCGGCAAAATGCTGGCGCATGAAATCCTGCAACTGTTGCTGGAACTCTTCGGGCGAGGGCGGGCCATTGAAAAAAGGTTTGCGCATAATGATTCAAGTTCTGTTATCCAAAATAATCCCCTGGCTGCTATTAGGCCGATTCGCCGGGGCGAAAGACCACGACGCTCAACGGGGGGAGGGTGAATTCGGCGGAAAAAGGCTGATGGTGGATGCGATAATCCTCGGCGCGGACGCCGCCGAAATTACCCTGGTTGCTGCCGCCATAGAAACCGGAATCGGAATTGAGGGCTTCGCGCCAAAAGCCGCCCTGGGGCAGGCCGACGCGGTAGCGGTGGCGCAGGACGGGGGTCAAATTCAGAATGACGGCCAGGCGGCGGGTGGCGTCGCGATTCTGGCGGATAAAAGAAAGAATGCTGTTGTCGGCGTCGCCGCAATCAATCCAGAAGAAGCCATCGGCATGGTAGTCAGCCTCCCACAAGGCGGGTTCGTTTTGATAGAAGTGATTGAGGTCGCGGACCAGGCTCTGGAGGCCGCGATGGTATTGGCCGGCTTCGAGCAATCCCCAATCGATGCTGGCGTTGGCGTCCCATTCGGCGCCCTGGCCGATTTCGCAACTCATCATCAGGAGTTGTTTGCCGGGAAAGAACCATTGGTAGGCAAGGAGGGTGCGCAGATTGGCGAACTTCTGCCATTGGTCGCCGGCCATTTTGGCCAGGAGCGAGCCTTTGCCATGAGAGATTTCATCGTGGGAGAGGGGGAGGATGAAATTCTCGTGATGATGATAGAGCATGGCGAAGGTGAGGTCGTTTTGGTGATATTTGCGATAGATGGCGTCGCGGCTGAAGTAACTGAGGGTGTCGTTCATCCAGCCCATGTTCCATTTGAAGGTGAAGCCCAGGCCGCCGAGGTAGGGGGGACGGGTGACCAGGGGCCAGGCGGTGGATTCCTCGGCGACGGTGATGACGCCGGGGCACTGGGTATGGATCAGGTCGTTGAATTGTCTGAGGAAATCGACCGCCTCAAGATTCTCGCGCCCGCCGAATTTGTTGGGGATCCATTGGCCCTCCTTGCGCGAGTAATCCAGGTAGAGCATGGAGGCGACGGCATCGACGCGGAGGCCGTCAATATGAAAGCGTTCGCACCAAAAGAGGGCGTTTGAGAGGAGGAAATTGCGGACCTCGTGGCGGCCATAATTGAAAATGAGGGTGCCCCAGTCCTGTTGTTCGCCCTTGCGCGGGTCGGCGTGTTCATAGAGGGCGGTGCCGTCGAAGCGAGCCAGCGCCCAATCGTCGCGCGGGAAATGGGCGGGCACCCAATCCAGGAGCACACCGATGCCGGCCTGATGGAGTTGATCGACCAGGAATTGAAAATCGTCGGGGGTGCCGAAGCGGCTGGTGGGGGCGTAGAAGCCGGTCACCTGGTAGCCCCAGGAGGGATAGAAAGCGTGTTCGGCGACGGGCAGGAACTCGACGTGAGTGAAGCCCAAGTTCAGGACGTAGGCGGCCAGCGGTTCGGCAATTTCACGATAGCTCAAGGACTCGAATTTGTTCTTTTTCATCCACGAACCCAAATGCACCTCGTAGATGCTCATCGGACTTGCGAACGGATCGAAAGCCAGGCGCTTCTGCATCCAGACCTCGTCGTTCCACTGGAATTTGCGATTGTTCCAGACGATGGAGGCGTTGTTGGGGGCAGTCTCGAAGAAGAAGCCGTAAGGATCGGTCTTGAGCATGACGGTCCCCTGGGCCGTTCTGATCTCGTATTTGTAATGGGCGCCCTCGGCCAGGCCCGGAATAAAGATTTCCCACACACCCGAAGCGCCGAGCATGCGCATGGTGTGAGGGCGGCCATCCCAGTCATTGAAATCGCCGACAACGCTGACCCGCTGGGCGGTCGGCGCCCAGACGGCAAAGCTGACGCCTTGGACGCCGTCTGGCGCGTGCAGGTGCGCGCCCAATTTGTCGTAAATGCGCCGTTCAGTGCCCTGGCCGAAGAGGTAGAGGTCAGTTTCGCCAACGGTGGGCAGAAAGGAGTAAGGGTCGCGGGTTTGGATCGTGGAGCCGTCCTGGCGGGTGATGATGAGGTCGTAGGCATAAACGGCGGTGGCGTCGGTCGTCGTTCCCTCGAAGAGTCCGGGTTGGACCTGATTCAGAATGAAGCGGGGCTTGTCTTTCTCGTGAACGGGGGTGACTTCGACGGCAGCGGCTCGAGGGCAGAAGACGCGGGTGACGAGGCCGGAGCCATCGCCCAACGGGTGCATGCCCAGAAACTCATGGGGTGAACTGTGCCGAGCTTCCACCAGACTGTCGGCCTCTTCCTTCGTCAAAATCATCGTCATAGGAATGTAACACGAAATCGGTTAACGACACTGAAATTGGGGCGGGGCTTGCGGCGACGCAACCTAATAATTCGGGCTTCGGCCTTTTAGGTCAAAGCACGGCACACAAACCTGGGATAGGCGCGGGGCGAATTGACGAAGGCAGGCAAGGGAAGGATTTGAAGCGGGGTCGAATGCGCTCCGCGCCAGTGGCGGCAAAGGGTCGCAATTATCAGCAATTGTTGGGGTTTTTGAGGATTTTTGGGGCTGGGGGAATCCAAAAAAGGCAGGCTCGGGCGGAGACGCAGGGCGGCAAGGCGCAACAAAGAGATTCAACAGAAGGAAACGAAGCAAACGAAGACTGGGGAAAACTTTCCCAAAAATGCAGAGTTCTAGGAAATTGCACTGCCGAGGGCGCGGAGAAGGGCAGGCCTTGACTTGGAACGAGGTCACCTTGACTTGGCTTGACTCACCTTGACTTCTTCTTGACGGTTTGGAGCCGGGGAAGGAGCTAGGTCCATGATTATGAGGAGGATGCAACACAATCAGCGATACCTTGACCCAACCTTGACATGCCTTGATCGGGCTTGACTGGGAGGTTTGGCTTTAACGTTAACGCGGAGCGGGTTGAATGCATTTGGGTCGCTCGCGCGGCGGGCGGGCGGCGGGCGCTTGCCGTTATGTCAAAGAACAGCCCGACACAGTTGAATGTCCCATATTATTATGGGACCGTCAAGTCCTTTTTTGAGGATTTTTTGAGGAGGTCAAGGGAATGGCTGGCAGAGGAATGGGATCGCAGAAAAATGGGGACACTTTCATTGGGAATTGGTCATTGAGAATCTGTCATTTGTCATCGGAAGGCATTGATGGGGAGGCGGATGCGGTAAAATTGGTTGCGAAGAACGCACAGATCACAGCGCGGCAAGGCGGCAGGAGAGAATTTGAACAGGAGCAAACGGCGAAATTGGTATTCATTCATTTTGTCAGCTTTTTGGCCATGGACCCCTTCACCAAGGTTGAAAGCGGTGTCGCCGCAGCGCTCTGCCACCGCATTCCATAAAAGAGGCGCCCAAAAAGGTGCAATGCCTCTTCGGGTTGGCTTAAGGGTGTGAGACAAAATTCTTCAGGTGACGAAAAAGGGTCCCCTCTCTCCGGCTCTCTCCCCGCACGCGGGGAGAGAGGACAAACGTAGCCCCAAAGGAGTATGTTGGGTCGCATATACTTCTGTCTCGCAAAAACCGGTCGGCGAAGAATTTTGTCTCACACCCTTGGCTTAAGGCTTGTGGAGAATCAGTTTCTCAACTGACGGAGCAAGTAGTATTCATTGAAGGGCCGGTCGTCGGTGATTTGAATGTCGGTGTCGGGAACCAGTTTGAGCAACAGGGGGAGTGAATATTCGTTGGTGACGACTTTGGCGAGATAGGCGGAGGCATCCTGTGAATCAGCCCACTCCAACAAATCTTTTTTGGCACTGGCGGGCATACGGGCGGCCAACTGCGCAGAATCAAGCTGATCGAACGGCTCCATGGCGGCCAGCAAATGTATGCCCCAGGATGTGACGGGCGCAAAACAGCGGACGTAGGGAAAGGAGTCGCTGATGGAGCGGACGACGGCCTGGGCGGTGTCCGGTCCTCCGCCCGGGAACCACATTTGCAAAATGCCGTTGGAGTTCAAATGTTGTTTGGCCAGCGCGTAGAATTCCCTGGAAAAAAGCAGACTTGATCCGGCCGCTTCGATGGGTGGGGGCGGGTCCACGATAATGACGTCAAATTTCCTGCCGGTGCGGTTGAGGAAACGGCGGCCATCGTCAATGATGATATGACCGTTGGGAATGTCGATAAAGCGGGCGGCATCCGGGTGAAAGAAGCCAAAGGCCTTGACCACACTGGGCACCAGTTCGACGGCGGTGGTGTCGATGTCCCAACTCAAGGCGGAGCGATAACTTGTGCCCATGCCAAAACAGATCACCAAGGCGGATTGAGGCGGTCCGTGATGAAAGGCAATCGGCAGGTGGGCCATGAACTTGGTGGTGGGCGTCAGGGCGGTCATGGCAATGCCATTAACGAGAAGCCATTTGTCGGGCCTGTTTTTTCCAAAAGAAATGACAGAAGCCGCGTAATCGCGGCGGACGACGGTGTTTTGAGCGGAGTGGAGCAAGAACCCTTCGTAATCCTCAGAGAGGAATAAAGACCATATCAGAGCGATCGCCACCGCCAGCCTGAAACCGAAGCGTTGGAACGGCGACAACGAGAGCGAGAAGACGAGCCAAAAGGCGATGAATGGCACGGAGAGCAAAATCAAGGCGTAACGCTCGGCGAGCAAGGGCAATAAAACATAACATGCGATGAGCGGACCCAGAATGCAGCCCAGAACATTGATGGCGTAGGCCTGGCCGGCGCGCCTGGGCTGGCCAGCCGCATATTCGTCAATCAGTCCGGGCGTCAGATAGCCCAACACCGCACAGAAGGGACATATACTGCCTAACAGGATCAAGGCACCCAACGGATCAATTAAGGCGGACCAGAAATGTTCCTTGATCCACCGCGGATCGTTGGCCAGGACCGGCAGGAATGTCGCGACCGCCAACAGGGACATCACGATGCCCTTGGATAGGACTTTATTCCGCCGCAAATCCCGGCGATACACTAGCGAACCAAAAAAGGTCGCTCCCAGATAGGTGAAAACAATCAGGGCAAAGGAATAGACCTGAGTTTTCAAGGCCGGTGTAAAGGCGCGGAACCAAATCACTTCCATTGCCATGGCGGTGAAGCCGGTGGAAAAGAGAATCAGCTTGTTGAGGCGGCATTGGGAAGTATCCACCGTTGCCCGCGCCTCGATTTTGATCGCGGCTTCAACCAAGCTGCCAGGCTGTTGGCGTTGCTTCCAACCCAGGCACAGGCTGATAACAGCGATGGTGAAATTGCCGGCCGCCGCGACCCAAAGGGTGTGATGAAATCCCAGCGTTTCCACCAGCACGACGGCGGCGCAAAAAGTGCCGCACATGGCGCCCAGCACGTTGGCGAGATACAGGAAGCTGAAGCTTTCGGTGTTACCGCCCTCCCGCTCCCGAATGTAGGCCATCATGAATGGGAATGTCGTGCCCATGCAGACACACCAGGGAAAAATCGAGATCGCCAGGGCGAGAGCGGATAATAAGAGATAGGGAAATGAATCCATCGCGCCCGCCGGGAGCAAGACACGCTCGCTGAGAGCAAACAAATTGGGCACCGCAAAAGCGCCCAGCCCGATCAGCGATTCGGCCCCGGCATAAAAGAAAGCGGCGGAAAGGCCGGTTCCGCTGACAAGAGAGGCAATCGCCCGGCCGCCGGCCCAGGACCCCAGCGCCAATCCCAGCATGAAAACCGACAGGACCACCGACAACACCGGGGTGATGATGCCAAACGACGCGAAGGCAATGCGTGTCCACACCACCTGGTACACGAGGCTGGAAAAGCCGGAAACAAAGAACAGGAAGAATAGGACCCGGCGGGTGAATCTGTTCATGCTCGACGGTTGTCTGTCCCTCGTCTCCCATCCACCGGACTGTCGGCCTCTTCCTTGGTCAATATCATGGTCGGGGGAGCGTAACACGGAATTGGTCAAAGACACGGAAATTGTGTCGGCGCCTGACTATTGGATGAGGTTCAACCGCAGGCCGGCCATCAACTGTGGCGGAAAGTAATCCGGGCCTTGCCCAGATCATAGGGAGACATTTGGACGTTGACCTTGTCGCCGACGCTGATGCGGATAAAGTTTTTGCGCATTTTGCCGGAGATGTGAGCGAGGACCTCATGCCCGTTGGGCAGGGCGACACGAAACATCGTGCCGGGCAGCACCTGGCTTACCGTGCCCATCAACTCGATTGGTTCTTCTTTGGCCATCCGTCTGACAGTGCGACACAAGCTGTCGCGGGAGCGCACCTTGCCTTTTCTTACAGGGAAAATCAAGGAAAGTTTTCAGGCCGGGAATGTGGCGGGTGTGAGACAAAATTCTTCAGGTGACGAAAAAGGGTCCCCTCTCTCCGGCTCTCTCTCCGCACGCGGGGAGAGAGGGCAAACGTGGCCCAAAGGAGTATATTGGGTCGCATATACTTCTGTCTTGCAAAAACCGGACGGCGAAGAATTTTGTCTCACACCCGAATGTGGCGCGCGAGACGCCATCCATGGGGGCCGGCGAGTCAGAACAGATGCGAGATGCACCGCTCGCGGTGCTGGTCGCGGCAGGCAAAACGAGGGACCGTATTATTGAGGGTCGCATAAATTCATCGCGGCATGGTAAGTGCTAAACTGGCTTGCATGGCTAAGAACCGAAGGAGCCGGGAACCAAAATGCCCGGCCGCGGCAAAAACTGCCTGTCTTGATTCCAATCGCGCACCTGAGTGGGCGATAGTTGTGCTGCTCTTGATGATGAGCGCCGCGCCGGCGAGCAAGGGTTTCCCGACCCCCATTGTCTCTCTGACAAATGGCTCCAGCACCAACTTGATCACGAACGGTTTTACCATCATCAACTCCTTTAGCGACATTGTGCCGACGTTTCTGAGCATCGACGGTCCTGGATATTTCGTGGTGCGCGATCCTGTCAGCGGACAGTTGAGCGCGACGCGGTATGGCCCATTCATGTTTGACGCCAACGGCTACCTGACCACGCTCTTTGGCAAAAGGCTGCAGGGATATGACAGCTCCTCATTGGCCGAAGTGGGAGATTTGCAAGTCGCCTCTGGCGCGTGGCAGGAGACAAACGGCCCCTACATGCCGACTTACACCATTGAGACCAATGGGTGCCTGGTGGAAACTCTGTCAAGCAACTCCTCAATCGTCGTCGGCCAGGTGTTGCTGCAGAATTTTCAAGATCCGTCGGCGCTGGCCGCCCAAGGGTGGCGGTTCTATGGCTGGGAGGCGCCGGCTGGGCCATTGAGGCAGCCAGAGCCGCCGGGCACGGCGGGGACAGGCCCGCTGGTGGTTGGCGTGCTCGAACAGTTGACGCCCGCGATGCAGATCGGCCGGTACGCGGGACCGCCGCAAATGTTCAGCCAGGGCGTGTTGGCGCCCACCGGGTTGATGACGGACGTGGGCATCGAAGGCAACGGATTCTTCGTCGTGCGGCGCACCAATGACAACGCCCTTTTCGCCACGCGAGCCGGGTCATTCTACGTCGATGGAGCGGGATACCTGGTCCATTACTCCGGGATGCGGTTCCAGGGCTACACAGATTCCACGCTGACCAACATCGGGGATCTGCAAGTCGATGCGGGTTGTTCGCAGGTTGGCAGTTACCCGGTCGCGTATATGGAAGGCTTCGAGATAGACCTGCATGGCACGATAACGGAGTACCTGAACGATCTTACCATCATCGTGCGCGGGCAATTTCTGCTCGCAGGTTGTGCCAATCCCGACCTTATTGCCCGCACCAATTTTGATCTTTACCCCATCGTGAGCAGCACCGGATTGTGGTCGCCGCCGGCACCGCCGCTGACGGGGAATCTTGGCTGGCTGGTGGAGGGGACGGTGGAAATGGACCAGTTCGATGCCGACCTTCTGGCGGAGCGCGCCCAGCTCAACTTTTTCAACCAAGGCCCGGTCGTGGTGACCGACGTTCCGTGCAATCTGGCCATCCTGGGCCCCGGTTTTTTTACCGTGCGCGACCCGGCGGCAAATACACTGTATGCGACACGCTGGGGCGGCTTTCAACTGGACGCATCCAACCACCTGGTCACCACCAATGGCTGGCGGCTGCAGGGAGTCACTAATTACAATGATGGACAAATCGGGGACATCACGATCGACAATTGGCCGAATTCATCGCTGGCACTGACGAATTATTCCATAGATATCATGGGCAACATTGTGGTTCTGCTGTCCGACGGAACGGATTACATACGGGGACAGGTTTTGTTGCAAAGCTACCGGAATCCGCAGGGATTAATCGCGGGTGGGAATGGATATTATTCGAATGTGACGGCGGCGTTGCCGATGTTTACGAACGGGCTGCCAGACGAGCTTCAGATGGCCATTGAAGCAGGCGCGGTGGAAGAGCCTGCCCCGCCGCCTGCGCTCCAGCTACCTCCGGAGTCCGGCCTCCGTCTCTTCATCACCAACGTCCTCGGCGGCACAATCGAGTCATCCACCGATCTCGTCCATTGGAATGCCATCGGGCAGGTGCAAGGTTCCCCGGATCTGAATGTGGCCGAGTTCTTTGACACGCCCGAAGCCACACAGACCTTTTATCGCCTCTCTTATTGACGCGGTAGATTCGTGGCACTCGTCTCAATGGATGCGATCGAGACGATCCCAGGAGTCAAGGGTGGCTTGATTTGCCGGAGGCTGAGTGGCGGCTTTTTGTGGCGTCGGCCTTCTTTTGCAAGGCATCGAGGTCGTGGCGCAGTTTTTCCTGCTCTTTTTTCAAGTCCAGAACGGTCTGGCGGAGTTCTTTCAAATTGTCATCGGTCTTGCGCGCGGTGCGGATGGCGGCCAGGGAATCCGCGGCCGCCCGTTGGGCGGGATTCTGGCGGCTGGCGCCGGCGAAGGTTTCCAAAACGGCGATTGCGGCGGGGTCCTCCAGAGTGCCCAAGGCCCTGATGGCGCCAAGCTGGATGGCCAGCCGTTTGTCGTTGACAAAACCGAGGAGAAAATCGCGGGCCTCCTCCTTGCGACCGGCATCGCGGGCCAGCAACGCCAAGGTATCCAGACCGCCTGTGAAACCGCGCGCGGTCATTTCGAGTTTGCGGTCTTTCAACGTCTGGCGCAGCGGGGCGATATAAGTGGGGTCATCCTGAGCGCGAATGGCGTCAATGGCCGAATCGAGGATGGTGTTGCGATAGGATTGGGACTGAAGCAGCGGCAGAAGCAAATCGCGCACGTCGGCGGCGGCGTATTGGCCCAAACCGCGAATGGACTCGGCTTCGACGTCCGGGTTTCGCTCGGAGGTCAGGGCGGCGCGCTGGGCCGCGAGGGCGCGGGCGTCGTAGAAGGCGGCGATGGCGGCCATCACGTCCTGGCGCACGCGGGCGTCGGGTTGCTGGGTCGAGGCGAGGAGAGCCTGCAAACTGTCATCGGAATGGATGGCGCGCAAGGCTTTGGCGGCCTCGCGGCGGACGCCAAAGAAGGGGTCGTGGTTGAGGAGGCGTTTGAGTTTTTCGACGGCTTGGAGGGTGGCTTGGTCTTTGAGAGATTCGATGGCGAGCAACCGGCCCGGCATGTCATCGGGGTCTTCCAATTGGGCGTCAAGAAGGGGCGGGGGCAGGTTTTCAAAATGGATGCTGGCCAGCAGGGCCAGATGGGGGTCCAGGCGCACGGTGAGCGGTTCTTGCGGCAATGGGAAGTAGAAGTCCTCGCTCTTGTCCTTGACGGTGACGGTGGATTCGACGCGGCCGGATTTGGTTTTGAAGGCGACGGTGAGGGGGAAATTGAACAGGAGAACATCTTCGCTGACTTTTTGGTTTTGGCGGATGGAGATTTTGGCCATTTTGGCCTTTTGGTCCCAGGAATAGGAGGCGGACAACTCCGGGTAATGGGCGTGATAGACCCATTGATCGAAGAACTGGTCGAAGGAGCGGCCGGAAAGCTCCTCGATGACGGAGGCCAAATCATCGGTGACGACGGAGCCGAATTTGTGGCGCTCCAGGTAGGCGCGGATACATTGGCGGAAGAGGTCGTCGTCCAATTGGGCGCGCAACATGCGCAAGACATAACAGCCCTTCTGGTAGGGCAGATAATTGAACAATTGCTCCGGGTCGTCAAATTCACGGCTTACAATAGGTTTGACATCATTGGGAACGGAGAAGATGCCGCGCGCGGTGGAGTAAAGGCCGTAGAGCATGGAGTCGGGGCCATTTTTGTGGCCGTCGTAGAGGAGGGCGTAAAAGGTGGCGAAGCCTTCGTTGAGCCAGATGTGGCTCCAGTCCTTGCAGGTGACCAGGTCGCCGAACCATTGGTGGGCCATTTCGTGCGCGATCAAACCGTCGCTGTCGCGGATGTTTTCGGTGGCGGGGGTGAAGAGCGTGTTTTTGGTCAAGATAGTCAGGCTGGTGTTTTCCATGCCGCCGCCGAAGTCCTGAACCACCACCTGATAATACTTGTCCCAGGGAAAGGGAACGCCAATGTCCTGCTCGTAAAAGGCCATGATGTCGGCGGTGTCGGCGAAGGAGTTGGAGGCTTGGGCGATGTCGGAGGGGGGAGTGTAAAAAGCGAGCGGAACGTTATTGTGGTGGTCCTGGATGGATTTGAAATAGCCAGCGACCAGAGCGACCAGGTAATTGGCCTGGGGCTGCTCCTGCATCCAATGCACCGCCTTGCGCCCGCCGGCCTCCTTGACTTCGGAAACCAGGCGGCCATTGGAAAGAACGGTCATGTCCTCCGGAACGTGACAGGTGATTTCGGAGGTGAACTTTTCGTTTGGCGAGTCGTAAGAGGGGTACCACTGGCGGGCGTCGATCGATTCGCCCTGGGTGAAGAGATGCTCGTCCCCCGCGGGGTAGCCCATTTCGGGCGTGCGAAAGAGCAGACCTTTTTGGGGTTCGGCGCTGTAATGAATCGTGACGCCGGCCTTCTTGTCCGGCGGGATGGGCGCGGCGAAGGTAATGATAAGACTATCGGAGGTGACTTGGAACGCGTCGATCTTCTCGGTCGAATCGACCGACTGAATATCGAGGTTGACGGCATCCAGTTTGAGCTGGACCAGAGGGGTGGCGATGGGGTGAAAAGCCAGCACGGCCTGGCCGGAGATGGAGCGGTGTTGGAAATCGGGCGTGATGTCCAGGGCGATGTGCTCAATGGCGGCTTGGCGGTCGGGGGCGTACTGGCGGTGGCCGGACCAATCAGGGGGCGGGGCGGCGCGGAGAGCCGGGAGAACGGCCAGCGACAACCATAGTGGCAGCCAGCGGCTCACGTTGCCTTGTAGGCGACAATGGTGTCGATGCGGTAGCGTTTTATGGCGTTTTCCACGGGGACCTCGACTTCCTCCAGCGGTTTTTTATTGAGAAGGCCCTGAGCGACCGGTGTCAAGTAACTGATGATACCTTTTTCTGGATTGGAATCCCAGGCGCCGAGAATGATGAATTTTTCCGGGTGCTGGTGCTCCAGGTCGGTGACGGCGACCTCGGTACCGATGGAGACGACATCGGTGCGGGGGTTGGCAAAATCGGAGCCACGAGCGCGGACGAGTTGGAATTCCAATTCGCCCTTGCGGCGCATGAGGATTTTCTGCATTTCCTTGGCGGCCTTGTATTCGTGGTTTTCGCGCAGGTCGCCGAAGCCGCGGGCGACGGCAATTTCCTTAGAATTGGCGGGGATGGATTTCTGGACCAGCTCGGCGTATTCATTTTTGCGGCGCTCCAAGCTGTCCCAGGAAACGACGAACGAAGTGTCCTGGCGCGATTGCTCGCCCGAGATCATGGTTTGGACGGCGGGATAGCTTTTGACGATGCGCGCCAGGAGGGAACGCTTGTCCATATCGTCGAAACAGGGAGACAACTGCAAGGCGCGGGTCAAATCCTTGATCACCTCCAGATCGGCCGAGCCGATCAACTCGACGAGGAGGGTAGGGTCATCAAGGATATAATCGCGCAGTTTATTGGACCGTTTTTCATTGAACTGGTCGCGTTCCATGGCGGTGAGCATGGCCCGGAAGACTTCCGGCCCGAGGATGTCGGCAAAGGAATCGGAGCGTTCGCGGGCCAGCCACAAGAGCAGATTGCTGCTGGCCTGGTGCTGGCTGATGAGGCGCGCCAGGAATTCCTTCAAGCCGTCGAGGTGGCCGCCGGAAATCAAGGCGTGGGTGACCTCGGAGGCGAGTTTGGCGGAGACATGGTTGAGAGCGGCCAGCAGGGCGTCGCTCCAGCGTTCGGGTTGGCTGTCCTTGAAGGACTGCAAAGCGCGGCGGTGTTTGGCGGCGGGCATCAACTCCAGGACGGCGCCGACGTGGTTGGTTTCCTGCACCCAAAGGGTCTGAGCGGTCAGTTCGGGTTCGGTGGCCGCGGCATCCGTGGCCTGTCGAATTTCATCGCGGGCGAAGATGGCTTCCAGCGCGATGGAGGGTTGGGTGCGCTGGTATGTGGCAATTTCGGCGTTGAGGGTGGCGATAACTTCATTGGCCGCCGCCGCCTTGTCCTGCAAGTCGGAGAGGTTTTTGAGCAGTTCATGGGCCACGGCGCTGCGAGCTTTGAGGCCCTTGGCGGCGCGGAAGTCTTCCAGGAGGCGGTTTTGGAGGGAAACTTCCCTGGCTTGATAGACGATCGGTTCGGATTTCTTGGCCGGGATGTAAAAGTGGCCGTCTTTCTTGAGTTCGCGTTTGGCGGCGTCCCACCATTTCTTCCAATCATCCTTGATGACATCCGGGACGAGGACCTGTTGGATTTGATCGACGGTGACGCGATTGTCGAAACTTTGGAGGACCAGTTTGATCAAATCCAAGTGGTTCAAGGCGGCCATTTGGCGGAGGGCCTCGAGGTCGGAAACTTTGCGGGCGAAGATGTGGTCGCTGGAAATGGGTTTGAGGGATTCGGCGGCGAAAGCCAGGTCCATGGCATGGCCTGGTTTGGACTGAAAATCGATGATGAATCTGGAGAAGACGGGGTCGATGCCGGCGATTTTGCCGAAGCCCCAACTGCGATGATAGCAATAACCGCTCTCGGTCAAAGCCGTCAGGGCCTCGACTTGCGGCCGGGTCAGTTTTCCTGCGGCGGCGAGTTTCTCAAATTCTTCTTTCATCGGTATAATCTGGCGTCCCAATTACAAGTCACGTCATTATTAAGCGGTGGACACGGAGAATCCAAGAGAAATTGCCATCAAGGTGTTGAGCCAGCGGGGCCGGGGGGGCCAGTACGTGGAGAAGTTGTTGGAGAAGGAACTGGCCCGGCGCCAGTTGAGCGGGCCGGACAGGGCGTTGTGCCAGGAATTGGTCTTTGGCATCGTGCGCTGGCAGAGGACGCTGGACTGGCTTATTGGACGCAAGACAGGCGGACGCGACCAAAACGCCATCATCCGTCTGTTGCTGCAAATGGGGCTTTACCAGTTGTTCTGGCTGAAGCGGGTGCCCGACCACGCCGCCGTCCATGAAACCGTCGAGTTGGGAAAGCGGCTTGGATTTGGGCAACGAGCCGGGCTGCTCAACGCGGTGTTGCGGGGGTATATCCGGGAGCGGGAGGACACTCGATCCGCGCTGGAGGGCCTCAAGGAAACGGAGCCGTCGGTCGGTTACTCCCATCCCGACTGGCTGGTGGAGCGGTGGCAGGGACGGTGGGGCCGGGAGACAACGGCGCGGTTGCTCGATTGGAACAATACGCCGCCAGCGGTCTGGGCGCGGTTGAACGGCTTGAAGACCGATTTTGCCGGTTTGTCGGCGCGCTGGCAAAAGGAAGGAATCGAATTTGTGGAAGAGCGGTGGGACTGGACGGAACCGAACCTTGTATTCGAGCTGCGCTCGCACCCGCCGCTGGCCGAGTGCGAGAGTTTTCAGGAGGGACTTTTTTACGTGCAAGACCCGGGCACGCTCCTTGCGGTTGCGCAAATGGCGCCGCAACCGGGGGAGACGGTTCTGGACCTGTGCGCCGGGCCGGGGGGCAAGACCACGTATATTGCCCAGCGCATGGGCAATCGCGGGCGGGTGGTTGCGCGCGACATCCAACCGGCCCGTCTGGAGATGGTGGCGGAGAACTGCCGGCGCCTGGGCGCGACGTGCGTCCAAACCTCCCCCGCGCCGGGGGAGCCGACCGCGTTCGACCGGATCCTCATCGACGCACCGTGCTCGAACACGGGGGTGATGCGGCGGCGGGTAGAATTGCGCTGGCGGCTGCAACCGGCGGGAATCGAGCAATTGGGCAAAGGGCAGATGAAATTGCTGGCCCAGGCCGCGCCGCAATTGGCGCCGGGGGGCAGGCTGGTTTATAGCACGTGCAGCCTGGAGCCGGAGGAGAACGAGGAGGTGGTCAAAGGCTTTCTGGCTGCCCATCCCGCGTTTCAGTTGGAGAGCCAGCGGCAGTTATTGCCCTTTGCCGACGGGGTGGACGGGGCTTACGTTGCGGTGCTGAGAGGGGAGTAGGACCTGATTCAGATATTATCGAGGTGAGGCACTCTTGAAGGCGATTGAGAAATTGTCATTGAGAATTTGTAAATTGTAATTGAGGACAAACAATGCCATTGCGCGGGGATTGCGGGAGGCCTTAGACTGGAATGGAGCGTTAACTGTTACAATGGATTACAAAAGCACCCTGAATCTGCCGCAAACCGGATTTGCCATGAAGGCGGACCTGGTGGCACGCGAACCCAAGCGCCTGGCGCAATGGGAGGCGGCGCAACTTTACCGCCAAATCCAGTCGCTCCGGGCGGGGGCGCCGCGGTTTGTGCTGCACGACGGACCGCCGTTTGCCAATGGGGACGTGCATATCGGCACGGCGCTGAACAAGATACTCAAGGATATCATCGTCAAGCACCACAGCCTGAGAGGGCAGGACGCGCCTTACGTGCCTGGGTGGGATTGCCACGGGCTGCCAATCGAGTTCAAGGTGACGCAGGAGATGCGCAAGGCGGGCCAGGCAATGGGGGACGCGGTGGCCATCCGCACGGCGTGCGAAAGGTACGCGCGGGGCTGCATCGAGGCGCAGCGGGCGCAGTTCAAGCGGCTGGGGGTGCTGGGGGACTGGGAGAATCCGTATTTGACGCTGGACAAGCAGTACGAGGCGGATGAGTTGCGGCTGTTTGCGGACGTTGTGGAGAAGGGCCTGGTGTATCGGGGGAAGAAACCGGTGTATTGGAGCATACCGGCGCGGACGGCGCTGGCGGAGGCGGAGGTGGAGTACCACGAGCACGTGAGCCAGAGCATTTTTGTCAAGTTTCCCGTTGTGGGGGAAGAGGGGATATTCGTGCTGATCTGGACCACGACGCCGTGGACGCTGCCGGCCAATCTGGCAGTGGCCTATAATTCCAGGTTCAAGTATTCGCTGGTGAGGGTGGGCGGGGAGCGGTATTGGGTGGAGTCGTCGCTGGCGCCGGCGGTGGCGGAGAAATGCCACTGGAAGGAGCATCAAACCGAGCGCACGGCAAGCGGAGGGGAAGTGGCCGGGCTGCGCTACCGGCACCCGTTTTGCGAGCGGACGGGGCGGTTGCTGGCGGGCGACAGTTTTGTGGACAGTTCGACCGGAACGGGCTTTGTGCATATCGCGCCCGGCCACGGATTGGACGACTACAATCTGGGGCGGCAGAATGGGTTGCCGATTTACTCGCCGGTGGATGACGACGGGTGTTTCGCATGGACGAACGACCTGCCGGAGGCGGAGCAAATGCCGCGGGAGATGGTGGGCAAATCGACGCTGGAAAAGCACGGCAAAAGCGAGGCCAACGAGGCGGTGCTGCGGGAATTGCGGGCGCGGGGCGCGCTGCTGCACGAGGAGAACTATCACCACACCTACCCGTATTGCTGGCGCAGCAAGACGGCGATTATATTCAGGGCGATGGACCAGTGGTTCATTGATCTATCGCGGCGGATTGGCGGCAAACCACTGCGAGAGGCGGCGCTGGAGGAAATCGACCGCGTGAACTGGGTGCCGGAGTGGGGTGTCAACCGGATCAAAGGGGCGGTAGAGACGCGGCCCGACTGGTGCATATCACGGCAACGTTCGTGGGGTGTTCCACTTCCGGCTTTTTACGACCGGGAGGGCAACGCGATGCTGGACGCGTCGATCGTGCGGAACATCGCGGCATTGGTCGAACAGCACGGCTCCAACGTGTGGTTTGAGAAATCGGCCGCCGAGTTGTGGTCCAGCGTCAAACCGAAGAACTGGAGCGGGCCGGAGGCGGCGGCCAAATCGAACGACACACTGGACGTGTGGATTGATTCCGGCTCGTCGTCGCGCGCGGTGCTGATGCGCCGTCCCGAGCTGCGGCACGGCGGCGCGGAGAGCGGGTGGGTGGCGGACGTGTACCTGGAAGGCAGCGACCAACATCGGGGCTGGTTTCAATCCTCGCTGTTGCTGTCGTTGGCGGGCAACGGGGCGGCGCCGTTCCGGACGGTATTGACGCACGGATTCATGGTCGATGCGGAGCGGGAGAAGATTTCCAAGAGCAAGCAAGGGGCGGTGGCGTACGACCGGCCGCAAACGGCCGAGGCTTACGTGTCGAAGTACGGTGCGGACGTGGTGCGGCTGTGGGTGGCGTCGCAGGATTATCGCAACGACATTGTGGTAAGCGAGGAACGGATCAACAAAGTGGCGGAGACCTATCGGAACCTGCGCAACGCATTGCGATTCGAGCTGTCGAATATATTCGATTTCAACCCCTCCACGCACGGGGTGGCGGAGGGGGAGTTGAGCGGATTGGACCGGTGGGTGCTGGCGCGATTTGCGACGCTGGAGCGGGAGGCGGCCGAGGCATACGATCGCTACCAATTCCACGTGGTTTATCAGAAGGCCAGCCAGTTCGCGAGCGTGGAGCTTTCGGCCATATATCACGACGCGGTCAAGGACCGGCTGTACACCGAGGGGGCGGATTCGCGGAGGCGGCGTTCGGCGCAAACGGCGCTGCACCGGCTGGCGCGGGGGTTGTGCGTGATGCTGTCGCCGATACTGGTATTCACCGCCGACGAGGCATGGGAATGGATTCCCGGCAAGGGGGGGCGGAGCGTTCACCTGGCGAGTTGGGAACCGTGCAGTTTGGAGCTGACGCCGGAGGAGGAAGCGAGGTGGCAGCGGCTTTTTGAGATTCGGCAACGGGCGCTGCCGGAATTGGAAAAGGAACGGCAGGCCAAGAAGATAGGCAAGGCGCTGGAGGCGAAGGTCATACTGAGCGGGGGAGCTAAAGATTTGGGAGGACTGACCGATGAAGATAAAGAGTCCTTGCGGGAACTTTTGAACGTGTCCCAAGTGATCGTGAACGACCAACAGGGAGTTGCCACGGGGACGGTGGAGGTGGCGAAGGCCGACGGGCAGAAATGCGAGCGGTGCTGGCATTGGGAAAGGGACGTCGGCGCCAACGCGGAGCATCCGCTGATTTGCGGACGCTGCGTGAGGGTCGTGAAGCAAAGCGCAAAATAACCGATGAACCTAACACGGCTGACCACACCGATACGCGCACTGCTGCTGGCGGCGGTGTACGTGACGGGCGGGCTGCTGGGCAAGGAGTCGTCGTTTATGAGGGGTGAAGTCGCGCTGGTCTGGCCGCCTGCGGGGATAGCGCTGGCGGCGATACTGTTGTTCGGCTACCGGATGTGGTGGGGAGTGGCGGCAGGGGCGTGGGTGTTTACGCTGGTGCAGGGGTCGCCGTTCGGGTTTTTCACGCTGGCGACGGCGATAGGGAACACAGTGGGAGCGCTGGTCTGCACGTATCTATTGGAGCGGTTTGTCAAGTTTGAGAACTCGATGGAGCGGTTGAAGCACGCGACCGGTTTTATTCTTCTGGCGTGCATGCTCGGCACGACGGTCAACGCGATGTTCAACGTAGTGGGCCTGTGTTACAGCGGGAGGCTGGCGTGGGAGGACCTGTTTTCCAATGTGATCGTCTGGTGGGTGCCCAACGCGATGGGAGCGCTGGTGGTGGCGCCGATCATCCTGGCATGGTGTTCGCCCACATCGGTGCGCATGAGCGTCAGAAGGTGGGTGGAGGCGGCGTGCTGCGGCGTGGGATTGTTGGTGGGGCTGCAGCTTTCGTTCAACTCATGGTATGTCAACGGAGTGGAGAATTATCCGCTGGCCTTTTTGCCCTATCCGTTTCTGGTCTGGGGCGCGTTGCGCTTTGGGCAGCGGGGTGGAACGACGGGAACGTTTCTTGTGGCCGGAATGTCGATTTACGAACTGCTTCACCGGCGCGGCCCCTTTTGGGCTGGGCACGATCAAACCAGCCTGCTGCTGATCGGCTGCTACATAGGGGTGGTGGCGGTGGGCAATCTGCTGCTGGCGGCGGCGGCGATCGAGCGCGAGGTGGCGGTGCGGGACACGGCGGTGAGCGAGCGGCGGTTCCGCGGGGTGGTGGAAGACCAGACCGATTTGATCTGCCGGTTCCGGCCCGACGGGATGCTGCTGTTTGTCAACCAGGCCTATTGCCGGTTCCAGGGCAAAACACGGGAGCAACTGGTGGGATCGAACTTTTTCTCGACGCTGGTGGAGCAGGACCGGGAGATACCGCTGCAACAATTCGCGCGGCTGACGCCGGAGGAACCGATCCAGACGTTCGACAACAAAGTGGTGATGGGCAACGGGAAACTGCTGTGGCAGCAATGCACCGTGAGGGCGTTGTTTGACGAGCACAACCGGCTGAGCGAATTCCAGGCCATCATGCAGGACATCACGCGGCGCAAGGAATCGGAAGAGGCGCTGCGGCTGGGAGAGGAACGGTTTCGCGCGATCCTGCACAGCATGGTGGATGGGGTCATTGTGCTTGACGGGGAGGGGGTCGTCACGCTGTTCAATCCGGCGGCGGAATCGATTTTTGGGCGCCCCGCGGCGCAGGCGCTCAACCAGCCGTTGAGGCAGTTGCTGGCATCGGAGGACGCGCAGAAGTACGACGATTACCTGGCGCGGCACCTGGGGGAGACGCCGCCGAAGGTGATCGAGGTCGGCGCGTTGGGAGCCAACGGCACGCGGGTGCCGATCGACCTGGCGGTGAGCGAGATTGCGCGGGGGGGCGCGCTGATGCTCATCGTGGTGGTGCGGGACATCTCCGAGCGGAAGAAGCTGGAGGAGCAGTATCGTCAAGCACAAAAGATGGAGGCGGTGGGGCGGCTGGCGGGGGGCATCGCGCACGATTTCAACAACCTGATGCAAGCGATATTGGGGTACAGCAATATGCTTGACCGGCGGCTGGCGCCTGGGGATCCCAATCACGAGACGGTCGAGCACATACAGAAGTCGCTGGAGCATGCGACATCGCTGACGCGGCAACTGCTGGCCTTCAGCCGGAAGCAGGTGCTCAAGCCGAAATTGCTGTCCCTCAACGGCCTGGTTTCGGAAACCAACCGGCTGTTGCAGCGTGTGCTGGGGGAAACGATCCAATTGAAAACGAAACTGGCGGAGCCGGTGCCGTGGATACGTGCCGATCCCGGGCAGATGGAGCAATTGATCCTGAACCTGGCCATCAACGCGCGGGACGCGATGCCGCAAGGAGGGACATTGGCCATAGAAACGCGGAACGTCCTGTTTACGCGACCGAGGGCCTTTTCCTCCGGGCAGCTTCCAGCCGGATCCTACGCGCTGTTGAGCATCTCGGACACCGGGTGCGGGATGACGCCGGAAGTGCAGGCGCATTTGTTCGAGCCGTTTTTCACCACCAAGGAAACGGGCAAAGGCACCGGGCTGGGATTGTCCAACGTTTATGGCGTTGTCAAACAAAGCGGAGGCGAGATTACCGTGACGACGGCCGCGGGCTGCGGCACGGCATTTGACATCTACCTGCCGCGGTTTGAAGGCCACGCCCCCGAGGAGGAAGCGAAGCCTCTGGCACCCAGTGGCGGCGGCGGCCATGAAACGGTGCTGCTGGTCGAGGACGAGGAGTTGGTGCGGCTGATGCTGATGGAAGTATTGAAATCGGCCGGTTACACGGTTCTCGACGCCCGGCATGGGGAGGGGGCGCTGGCCCTGGCGCAAAAGTATTCGGGACCGATCCACTTGCTGGTGACGGACATGACGATGCCCGGCTTCAGCGGGTCGGAACTGGCGCGGCGTCTGGAGGAGAAACGGCCATCCATGCGGGTGCTGTTCATCTCCGGATACACCGACCAGGAAACAGCGCAATGGGGCCGGCTCAACCAGCCGCTGCAGTTTTTGCAGAAGCCCTTTCACCCGGACGCCTTTCTGGCCAAGGTGCGCCAAATACTCGACAACCGGGCGTCATGATCCGGCCCCGCGCGCAAGAGTTTGTGCGGCAATGGATCCGGCGCCGGGAGGGAACGGCGGCGGAGTTGGCGCGGGCGCTGGAGGAGGAGATGGGCTGGCCGGCGCGCCACGTACTGGCGTCGATTTTGGACGAATTGCGGGCCAGCCGGGAGCTGCCGCCGGAGGAGCGCAAGTATCTTGATTACACGTTGAGCGGCGGAGCGGTGGCCGGGGCGCTGGCCGAAGGGGCCGAGCCGGGCCAGGAGCACCAGTCCGCGCTGGACGAACTATTCCGGCGTAGCCGGCGATTCCGGCGGTCGGCGCAATTTGCGGAGGCGGTGGGATTTGTGTCCAAATTCCGGGACTATTCGCCCTTCAACAACATGCTGGTCCATTTGCAGAACCCGCTGGCGACGTATTTCGCCACGGCCCGGCATTGGGAGACGGGATTCGGCCGGGCTGTGAAGGAGGAGGCGCGCGGGATGATCATCCTGGCGCCGCGGACGCCTGTTTTGGTGGTGTATGACATCGCCGACACGACGGGGCCGGCGGTGCCGGAGCAGATGCTCGCGTTCACCCAAACGAGCGGCGATTTCAACCCGGCGGTGCTGGAGCGAACTGTCAAGAATTGCGAGCGGGACCGAATCCAGGTGGCGCGCGGATCGATGGGGCCGTTGCGCGGGGGAATCGCCACGAGCCGGGTGAGGGATCCGGCGTGGAAAATGCGGGTGGTGGTGCGTGCGGAGTTGCCGGCGGCGTCGGCCTACTCAGTGCTGTGCCACGAGTTGGCGCACATTTACCTGGGGCACGTGGGGCCGGACCGGGACGGGTGGTGGCCCTATCGGAAGAACGTATGCGAGGCGGTGGCGGAGATGGAGGCGGAATCGGTGGCGTACATCGTGTGCCGGCGGGCGGGCCTGGAGACGCGGTCGGCGGAGTACCTGGCGAGCTACGCGGGGGAGGAGGCGGAGGTGGAAGGAATTAGTCTTGACTTAGTGAGCCGGGCGGCGGGGAGGATCGAGGAGATGGGCCGGCGGCTGCTGCCGCCGCGGGAAAAGGGATCGAAAGGGGTTTCCCGCGCGGATGGGGTTTCAGAGCCTTTCGCGCCGCCCGGAAGTTGAGGAAGGCCCGGAGATGGGAGGGGTGGCGCTCGAAGTAGGCCGCGAGGCTGGCGAGGATATCGACGGTCTGGGCGCTGAGATGATGTTCGATGCCCTCGATGTCGTTGCGCTGGGCCGCCTGGTCCAGTCCGAACAAGGAGAAGAAACGGGAGAGGGTTTGGTGGCGTTTTTTGATGCGGGCGGCGACGGCGCGTCCCTTTTTTGTCAATACCAGGACGCGGTATTTTTCGTAGTTGAGGTAGCCCAGGGCGCCCAATTTCTGGACCATGCCGGTGACGGAGGCCCGGCGTACGCGGAGGGAGGAGGCGAGATCGACGGCGCGGGCGCAGCCTTTGGTCTGGATCAAATCTTGAATGCGTTCGAGGTAATCTTCGGCGCTTTGACCGGGCGATGATGATGATGAAGGCATGGGCTTGTCACTTCAATGGGCCGCCATTATTGGCGATCACGTCGGCAATGGCGACCGGGCATCCGCCGTGGCGCTTGCTTTCATCGGCCGCCTCCATGAAGGCGTAGATTTCCAAAGTTTGCGCCGGAGGGACCGGGGCGACGCCGGTTTGAAAGAATTTGACCACCTGGCGCAGGAACGGGGTGTAGTCCACGTCCAACTCGCGGTCGAGCACCTTTTTAGAGCCGAAGACGGTGAGGCGGTAAGGATCGGCGCCGTTGCGGAGGCCGCGGAGGGTGCCGACCTTTCCGTCGCGCCAGACGCCGGTGACCAAATGGGTGTCGGGCGTGGCGAGGCAAACCACCGTATCACAGCCGGGGCCCATGATGGTGTAAAGGGCTTCGGCCGGATGAATGCCGTACCAAAAGAGGTCCGGGTGATGCGGTTCCAGTTCGCAAGGGCCGCAGGAGGCGGCGCCTCTCAAGGCGCCGGCGTCGGTGTTTTTCATCTCTTGCAAGTTGACGGAGTAGCGGAGGCAGGAGCCGGAAAAGACGGGGACATTTTTCTCTTTTGCCAGGCGGTAAATCTCGATGGCGTCGCGCAAGGAACCGGCGAGGGGCTTGTCGATGAAGAGGGGCTTGAAAGCGTTGATGACCGGGAGGGCCTCCCGCAGATGGGGACGGCCGTCGATGCTCTCGATCATAACGACGTCACAAAGTTTAAGCAGATCATCGATGCTATCGACTATTTTCACGCCGTATTTTTCAGAGACGGTTTTGGCGTAACCGGGCATGCGGTCCCAACTTTGGGGGATGTCCGGGCTGCCGCCCTTGACGGCGGCGACGACGCGAGTTCCGGGAATGAAATCTTTGTCGGCCGGATCGTTCAACCGCCGGGTGAATTCGACCGCGTGAGAGGTGTCCAGACCGATCATGCCGACGCGCAGGTCGGCGGCGGCGGCGGCCAAGCCCAGGGAGAAGCACCACGCCAGAGGGAGACGGAGGCAACGAATAATCATAAGCACGGTGTTTTATGCGGTGTGGAGAGAGCGGGGGCAAGCGCATTTGCGCGGTTGATGCGCGTTTTTCCGAGGATTTTTTTTGAGGGCTTGGCTTCGGGGACCATCCCACCAACCATAAGTTTGGTCATGTATGAATAGAAACAATGCTTAAGACTTTGGCGCTGGCGCCGATAACAGAGCAGTCATGGGGAAACAGCGAATCGCTTTATTTAGGCAACGGCTCCGTAGCGCAAACGCGCGACGTTCCTGTCCACAAAGGAGACAATCCGGCGGGCAGGGAACGCATTTATGAAGGACTCGAACGCGAATCGATGCTGGTGGCGTCACTGGGGCCAGTTGCTCGCGGGGGCCTTGGCTGTAGTTTTAGGCATCCAGGCAGCCGCGCAGACCGCTTTGCCGGCAACGGGGATTCTCACCAACCTGGACACCGTCCTGAGACTTTCAATGAAGGAAGCGCGGGGGGGGCGCTCCGTGAAGGCGACAGGCACAGTGACCTACTGCCATCCGGAGTGGCAGATGCTGTTTGTCCAAGGCGCCGAACTGGGCACGTTTCTCAAGATTCCGACGGACATGCAACGGCTGCGGCCAGGAGATGTGGTCGAGATCGAGGGTACAACCACTGCGACCAACGGTTTCGCGGAACTGACGGTCAATAGAGTGAAACCGACCGGACAACGGAAGAAACTGGCCGGCCGATCCTGGAGCCTGGATAAAATCGTGGACGGCCACGCCTCCGGTCAATGGGTACAAATTGAGGGCCGGGTGGTGGCGGCGTTCGGACGGGACGGGCGACTCTTACTCGAGACAGCGGTTGGCTCGACGAATTTGACGGCCTTCCTGCTCAATTGGCAGCCCGAACAGGCCCGGCAATTGCTCGACTCCCGGGTGCGGATAACCGGCGTGGTTTCGGTGCAGTTCGACGCGCAAGGGCACCGAACTGACATCGTGCTGCTGGCGCAGGAAGCAGAACAGGTTCAGGTATTGCAAGCGGCAGCGACCAGTCCGCTGGATCTTCCGGTGACTCCTTTGGGGCAACTCCGAGTTTCGGGCGAGGGCAATTCCGCCCAGCGCATCCACATTCAAGGTGTGATTGAGCAGGCGCCGGGCAGCGGGGCGGTTGCCGTGCGCGAGGGCAGCGATTCGGTTCCGTTGAAGTGTCTCTATAAACCGGAGCTTCCGCCGGATTCCACAGTGGATGTGTTTGGCTATCCCGGGCTGGTCAATGGCGAGCTGGTTTTGAATGACGCGGTGGTGCTGCCAACCGGTTCGACAACGACGCCCAGAAACGACATTTTGCCAGGCACGGTCGCCGCTCACGCCGCGCCGCCTTTGTTGGAGGCGGTCCAGGCGATTCGTCAACTGAAGACGAGCGAGGCGGCGCGGGGTTACCCGGTGCTGCTGGAAGCGGTGGTCACGTTTAGCGACCCCGCCTGGCGGTCGGTGTTTGTGCAGGATGCCACCGGGGGAATTTTCGTCATACCGGTCAGCAGCGGAGCAGATATTCGTCCGGGCCAGCGGGTTCGAGTGAAAGGAGTGACGCAGGCAGGAGATTACGCGCCCAGCGTATCGCAGGGCACCTTCGAGGTTTTGGGCGAGGGGCCGATGCCCACCGCGGTGAAGGCGCCGGTGGATGGGTTGATGACCGGCCAGTTTGACTGCCGGTGGGTCGAATTCCGCGGGGTCGTGCAGTCGGCGGCCGAAAAGGACGGTCGGTGCTGGCTTTACGTCATGACGACGCAAGGTCAGATTACGGCCCTGCTAGGCCCGGCGATAACGATTGGGCAGGCCGAAGAGCTTGTGGATGCGCGGGTGACCTTACGGGGCGTGGCCGGAGGTGAATTCAACGGGCAGGGCCAGATCGTTGCGGTTCGTGTTCACGTGCCTGGGATGAGTTCCATTTTGGTGGACGAGGCGCCGCCCACCGACGCGTTCGCGGTCCCCACGCGGCGAATTGTGGACCTATCACGTTATCAGCCCGATCAAGATGTCCCCCGGCGGATCAAGATTTGCGGGTGCGTCACCAGCGTAGGCCGGGATCAGACGATCAGCTTGCAGGATGAGAGCGGCGGAATGCGGGTGACGCTGGCGCGCTACGACCAGTTTCCCCGAATGGGAGACAGGGTGGAGGTACTGGGTTTTCCAACGGCGGGCGATTTCTCGGTCACACTCAAGGATGCCAATTCGAGGATCGCGGGACGGGGCCAGGACCCGCGGCCGCTGGTCACGACGCCGGAGCAGATCATCACGAACGAGCCGAACGGCAGGCTGGTGCAAATTGAGGCTCGCTTGATCCAAGATGCCTTTTTGCAATCGGTAAAGACGCTGGAATTGGAGGCCGGCTCCGTGATTTTCGAGGCCGTGCTGCCCTGGAACTTGAGCGTCGATTCAGACGAACCGCTGACGGCCGGCACGCGACTGCGGGTCACGGGGGTGTGTCTTGTGGAAGGGGGACGATGGGGGCAAGTGAAATCCTTCCGCCTGCTGTTGCGCAAGCCGGGGGATTTGAAAGTGATCAGCCGGCCACCGTGGTGGAATCTTCGACGATTGCTTTGGACGCTGGCCGGCTCGCTTGCTTTGGGAACGCTGCTGGTGGGGTGGAACTTCGTGCTGACCAAGAAGAACCGTCTGCTTCGCGAGCACGTATTGAAGCGGGAACGAGCGGAGGCGGCGTTGCAGCAGGCCCACAACACGCTTGAGCGGCGCGTGGCCGAGCGAACCGCGGAGTTGCGGGAAGAGAACGTGCTCAACAGCATTAATGTTTCGGCCACGGTCATCCGGGAGAAGCTGCGAAGGTCGGAGTTTTCCACCTTGGGCAAGTTGCGTGATCTGCTCCAGCAGCATGAAGGCGACCTGCCGGCATTTCTGACGACCGATCCGAAGGGCAAACTGGTGCCGGGCTTTGTGATTAAGCTGGCTGACAACGTTGACAAGGAACTGTTGTTGCTGCAGGAGGAGCATGAGAATTTGGCGCGGTACATCGAGCACATCAAAGAAATCGTGGCGATGCAGCAAATGTACGCGTGTTGCGCGGGCGCCCGGGAGAAGTTAAGTCTGGCCGGCCTGGTGGATGACGCCTTGCAGATCAACGCCGCGGGATTCGCGCGCTACGGTATTCAGGTGGTCCGCCATTACGCGGAGGTGCCGGCGGTGACGGTGGACAAGCACAAGGTGCTGCAAATACTAGTCAACTTGATAACAAACGCGAAACACGCGCTGGACGAGTCGCCGGGGCCGGAGCGGCAGCTTAGGTTGGAGATCGCCCGGAACGGGAACAACCGGCTGAAAGTCGCCGTGTCGGACAACGGCATCGGAATTCCGCCGGAAAACCTTACGCGCGTATTTTCGTATGGATTCACGACGCGAAAAGACGGGCATGGTTTTGGACTGCACAGCGGAGCCAACGCCGCGAAGGAGATGGGAGGCCAGTTGACAGCGCGGAGCGAAGGCGTTGGCAAAGGGGCGACCTTTACGCTGGAGATTCCACTAGACCCTCAATAGGCGTGGATCGTGGGCGCAAAGGCCCGTGCAGAAACAACTCCAGATTTTACAAGTGACCTTTGGAACAAGGCCGTTTCGGAAGGCTTCAGGACCCGCAAGCGTTGATTGAAAATTGGTCATCACAAATTTGTCATTAGCAATTGAAACCCACCTTCGTATCGGCTCAATTGGTGTTTTCCAAATTTCCAATGACCCAATGAGGTCAGGAATGAATGATGGTCGGCGCCATTTTTGTGTCGCCAGCGCATCGCGGGGGCGTTAAGCAATCGGCGTGAATGAGCCGGCCGCACCCGTCCAAGGACGCCGCAATTACCCGTTGCTGCTGAGCAGCCAGTTTTTGAGCGCGTTTGGCGACAATTTCATCCTGATGATCATCCTTGGGCCGTTTCTGACGCAGTTCAAAAACGGGAGCATCACAGCGCAGGCCCAAAGCATCGCGAACATTTACTACACGAGCTTGTTGTTCGTGCCGTACGTGTTGCTGGCGCCGCTAACGGGGTATCTCAATGACCGATTTTCCAAGAACCGCTGGCTGCTTGGCGGCAATTTCATCAAGCTGGCGGGGGCGGCCATCACAGCCTTGAGCCTGGTTTCGGGCAACCTCTGGATGGCGGCGGGGTATTTTATTGTTGGCGTCGGCGCGTGCGTCTATTCGCCGGCCAAGTACGGGATTCTGCCGGAAATCCTGCCCAGGGAGCGGTTGGTCAAAGCCAATGGGACGATGGAACTGCTCACCCTGGTGGCGATCTTGACGGGCTATATCGGCGGAGCCAACGCTTTCGATAAACTGCCGCTCTCGGCATGCTACGCGATCATCATCGGCGTCTATGCGTTGTCGCTGGGATTGAACCTGCTGATGACGCGCACACCATCGTATCGCGAGGTGCGGTTGAAGGCGAGCGTGCCGGAGTTTTTCCGCAACCTGGCGGATCTGTTCCGGCAACGGCGGCTGGCGCGGGTGTTGATGGGCACGGCGCTGTTCTGGATATGCGGGGCGGTGATCAAGATGAATTTTCAACCGTGGGGCCAGCAGGTGCTCGGGCTCAAATCGATGACGCAAATCAGCCTCCTGGGTTTGTGGCTTAGTGTCGGTGTGATGGCCGGCAGCGTGCTGGCCGGGCAACTCTATGAGGTGGGGGACCTGCGCGCCACGCGGCGGTATGGCTGGATGCTGGCCTCCAGCATCGCGCTTCTGGGATCGGTGGGCACGCTTCTGGAGGAGGGTGTCGATTACCCGAAGTCCCTGTCGGTGGCGCTGCTGTTGGTGACCGGGCTGATTGCGGGGTTGTTTTTGATCCCGCTCAACGCCGCGCTGCAGGCCGAATCGCACAAGGACAAGCTGGGCAAGACGATCGCCACGCAGAACGGATTTGAAAACCTGGCGATGCTGGGCGGCAGCCTGATTGCCTTTCTGGACGTAAGGGTGGGCTTCAACCCTTCGGAACTTTTTCTGGCGCTGGCGGTCTTTGTGGTGGTCTTCGTCTTCTGGCTGCGAATTCCCGAGAGGGACTCCGCGCCGGAGAGCAATTTGCATGAATCCCCAGACGCCAATACTAAATAAGCCGTTGTCCGCGCGACCGGCTTTGACGTTGGCGGCGGCGGCGGTGGTGTCGTTTCACCTGGCCTACCTGTCTGATTTCTGCCCGCTGTTGATCGGCGTTTTTCTTTACTGCCTGTTTCGACTGGCCAATCTCCCAACCAGCCGTCAGGCGTATTACTTCGGATTGGGCGTTGGACTGGCGGCGTATTCGCCGCACCTGGTGTTTTTCTGGAAGATTTTCGGACCGGGCGCGGTGGCGCTCTGGTACGTTGTGTCGTTTTGGCCGGCGGTTTTTCTGGTGGTTGGAAGGGCCTGTTTGTTCCGGTTCGGACCCGTCGCGTGGGCCGGCGCGGCGCCGTTCGTCTGGACCGGGTTGGAATACTTTCGCAGCGAACTCTACTATCTGCGATTCTCGTGGCTGAATCCCGGTTATGCCTTCTCTAATTCGCCGGGGTTGCATTTTATGTCGGGCTTCGGCGTGTATGGAATTGGCTTTCTCCTCATGGCGTGGGCCGGCTTTGCGGGGGTGTTCGCGCGTTTGCCCAAAGTCACGCGCCTGGCATACGGGATTGGCCTGGCTGCGGTTTCCATTCTTCCGTCCGCGCCGGCCGTTTCTGGCGGGCATCCTTTGGCGACGCTCAATGTGACCGGGGTGCAATTGGAGGGCGTGCCGGCCGATGTGGTGAAATTGGCGTTGGACGGCGCGCTCAAGAAATATCCGCAGACCGATCTGTTTGTTCTCAGCGAGTACTCCTTCTTTGGACCGGTTCCGCAAGTGATTCGAGATTGGTGCAAACAACATCACACGTATCTGGTGGCTGGGGGGGAGGACTCGATTTCCGCGAAGCAATACTACAACACGGCGTTCGTTGTCGGGTCGGACGGCGCCATCGTGTTTCGCCAAGCCAAGAGCGTGCCGGTGCAGTTTACCCAGGATGGATTGCCAGCGCCTACGCAACGGGTATGGAATTCGCCCTGGGGCAAGCTGGGCTTGGGCATCTGTTACGATGCCGGTTATACGCGCGTGACCGACGAGTTGATTCGCCAGGGCGCGCAGGCGTTGATTTTTCCGACGATGGACAGTGCCGATTGGGGGAGGTATGAGCATCAATTGCATCAGCGTATTGCTCCCATGCGGGCGGCGGAGTATGGCGTACCGGTTTTCCGGCTCTGCAGTTCAGGCATTTCGCAAGTGGCGCAACCGGATGGCCGAGTCAGCAAGTCCGCTCCTTTTCCGGGGCCGGATGCGGTCATGGAGGCGCAAATCAGCCTGCCGGCACGAGGGCGGATGCCGCCGGACCGATTGCTGGCGCGGGCCGCGGTGGGAGTCACGTTATTGCTTGTTGTGCGGCTTTATGTTGATTTATTCAAGCGGCGGCAACAGCCGGCGCCGCGCCCGCCATGAAGAAGATCTTGAACTTGCTGCTGCGACTGTTGTTCGGGTTTCGAGCCGAGAACATCGGGGCACTGAGCACTCCCGGGCCGGTCATGCTCCTGCCCAACCACGGGTCGTGGGTGGATTGGCTCTTTATCGCCGCATGCGTGGACCGGAGCTGGCGATTCGTGACATCCAAGGAAGCGGCGCAGGCCAGCGTGGTCCATCGGCTGGTGATGCTCAACCGGTTCACCTTTCCGGTGGAAGTGGATTCGCCGTACGCTGTCAAGCGAATAGCGGAGTATCTTCATGGCGGCGGGAAACTGGTGATCTTTCCAGAGGGCCGGCTTTCGCGCACGGGGTCGCTGATGAAATTGTTCGACGGCACGGGTTTTTTGCTCTACCGGACCAAGGCGCGGGTCATCACCTGCTATTTGCGCGGGGCGCCGCGTCTGCCTTTTTCGCCCAACCCGAACCGCAAGCGATGGTTTCCGCGCGTCACGGCCCACTTCAGCGATGTTTTGACTCCGCCACATTTGGAGGGAATGAGCACGATGCGGGCGCGGCACAGATTGACGCGGTGGCTCTACGACAAAATGGTGAATCAGCAATTCGAGGAGGAAATGGCGGCGTCGGGGCCGAACCTTATGAGCGAGATTGTCGAAACGGCCATGCGCTGTCCGTCGGCTGTCGCGGTCCAGGATGTCTCGCGCAAGAGACTGAGTTATCGGCGATTGCTGGCGGGGGCGGCGGCGCTGGCGGGGCAGTGGCGCAATCTGCCGTCGGGCGGCGGGGCCGGGCGGGTGGGCGTGTTGCTGCCCAATTCGAACGCGGTTCCGGTGACGGTGCTGAGCCTGTGGGCGGCGGGGCGGATTCCGGCGATCTTCAACTTTTCGACCGGTGTGGCGACGATGCTGGCGTGCGCGCAACTGGCCGAGGTGAAGCAGATTATCACGTCGAAGCTTTTTCTTGAGCGGGGGCGGTTGAACGTGCAACCGATGAGGGAGGCGGGGATTGAGTTCATTTACCTGGAGGACGCGCGGGCGGGGATCACGCGCTGGGAACGATTGTCGGCGCTGGCGGGGGTGTGGTGGAACCCGCGCTCGATCGTGGGCGGGCAAGGCCGCGAGAGCACGGCGGTGATTCTTTTCACCAGCGGTTCGGAAGGGCCGCCCAAGGGGGTGGAACTGACGCACGGCAACATTCTGGCCAACATTCGCCAGATGCTGGCGGTGCTGGATTTGATGGACAACGACCGGATGTTCAACGCGCTGCCGCTGTTTCACAGTTTTGGATTCCTGGCGCTCGTGTTGGCGATGGTGCGCGGGATTTACGACTTTCTGTATCCGTCGCCGCTGCATTACCGGGTGATTCCGACGCTGCTCTACGATATGGATTGCACGATTTTCATCGGCACCAACACGTTTCTGAACGGTTACGCGCGGAGGGCCAATCCGTATGATTTCCGCAGCGTGCGGCTGCTGTTCGCCGGGGCGGAGAAATTGCAGGAGGCGACGGCCAACGTGTGGGCGCGGCAGTACGGCGAGCGGTTGCTGGAGGGTTACGGCGTGACGGAATGCAGTCCGGCCATAACGATCAATTCGCCGCTGCAACCGCGCTTTGGCTCGGCCGGGAGATTTCTGCCGGGAATCGAATACAAATTGGAGCCGGTGGAAGGCGTGGCCGACGGGGGGCGGTTGTGGGTGCGGGGGCCGAACATCATGCGCGGCTATCTCAACGCGGAGCCGAACGCGCGGTTCCAAGCCGCAGGGGGATGGTATGACACGGGGGACGTGGGGAGGGTGGACGAGGACGGGTTTCTGTTCATCGAGGGGCGGCTGAAGCGGTTTGCCAAGGTCAGCGGGGAAATGATCAGCCTGACCGCGGCGGAGGAGGCGCTGGCCGGGGCGTTTCCGCAATACGGCGCGCGTTTTCAAGTGGCCGTGCTGGCGCGGCCCGATGCCGATCGCGGCGAGGCGCTGGTGGCGGTGTCCAACGAGGCGAAATTGCGGCTGGAGGAAATCCGGGCGGCGATCAAGGCGCGGGGATTGAGCAATCTCTACGCGCCGCGGGAGGTGAAGTACCTGCGGGAGATTCCGAAACTGGGAACGGGCAAGGTGAATCACCGTGAGTTGGAGGCGATGATGCGTGGCGGCGAATGGGGCACCGCCGAGTAGCGGAAGGGCAGGGGAGGGATGCTTGTCATTCATAAAAGATTTTTTGGGGATTCGCAGGAAAGGGACCAAAAGGGCGGAAGGCTGGGTGAGGACCCTGGAACCGGCTGCAGCGAGGCAGGCGCGGCCCGGCGAAGGGCGTCGGGCGATGGACCCGCCTTCGCCAAGGCTTCCGCCGTCGCCTGTAAGACTTTGGCGGACCAGCCTGCGGGCAAGCATAGTTGTCCTCACGCGGAGGAGGTGATCACATTTTCACCCAGGGAAAAAACCGACTGGGGAAAAAAACGCGGTTTTTTTGAAGATTGTTTTGTAATGGGTGGGAAGGGCAGGACTGGGCGGATTCTTGGAGACGGGATGGATTAGGATTAAGATTAAGAGGGGGGGAATGGCGAATTGGGCAAAAGCATGGTTTGACCCCTTTTTGTGAATTGGGCAATAGTATGGTTTGACCCCTCAAGTCGTCAGGGAATCATTTTCAAGGTCAGGGGCGCCAAGTCCGGGGCTACAGCCCAATGGTAAGTGTCGCTGATGTTGATCGGCTGGATCTGGTAGGAAATTCCGGGAACCACCTTGGCTTTGTCTTCGGGCAGGACCCGGGCGACGAATGCTTGGAATGTGCCGTCTCCAGTGCTAAGGGTGAAATTGTCGAAGGATGCCCTGACATCCGGGTGGCGGGGCGAGGTCAGCAGGAATTGATGTCCGGCGCGCTTCTGGAATGACCTCATTTGCTGGTATCCGACACCTGAAACCCATTCCTTGCACGCAATAAGGAAATCGGTTTCATGGTTGTTTTTCTTTAAAGAGTCCGCAGCCCATCCCGGCACTTCCGGCGAGTCAGGACGGTACAGTCCGGTGATCGTGACGGTCCTCAGCTCAGCCGGTTTAACGGGCGGATTGTCGATACGCGCGTTGAGGCCAAAATGATCCTGCACGGAGAGCAGACGATACGGGTTCACCGAGGAAAGTTTCGGCTGGACATCGGGATATTTGGCGTAACGCATCCCCCAAGTCTGCGCCAGCGGCACCTGGCTCAAGTCGGCTGTGGTGTAAATGTGGGTCAAAAGCCCAAAGTAATGAGCATCCAGAATAGGCTGGCCCAAGGTTTGGAAATTGAGGCGCACCCAGTGGCGGGCGATATAAACTTCGTTGAACAAGTGGTTGTTAAAGCCGTCTATGCCGTCCAGCGCGGCCCGGACAGTCTCCCGCGCCCGATTGTGATGGATGTTGGCGTAAAACATTTGGGCTTGGCCATCGTCGTTCGGGTCGAATGGAGGAATGCAGAAGATGATGCGGGTCGGAATTCCCAACGCGCGGAAGATGGTGGCCAGATAGATTGAAGAGGATGTGCAGGAGCCATGCACTTTATTGTAGAACATGGAACGGCCAAGGGTCTCCTGGTCAAACATTTGCTGATCCGTCCAGGCCGGATCTGGTTTCTCCTGATTAAACGCATCCCGTAATTGCGAAAACACTGCCGGTTTGCCATCGGGGTACCAAACGTCCCATACGGAGAATGCATGTGTCCAATGCGCGCGTTTCATTGCCCATGTCGAGACCTGTTTGACGAGTTGCCTGTCGGTCAGGCGATCCGGGTCAATACCCGCCTGATGGAGTTCGGCGATGAGATCGCGCCGCATGGTATCGTCCCAGTTCTCGGTTGGCGTCGGTTTGAGGAATTGGGTCAATTGAGCGTCGTCAATGCGCCAATTGGGGTTCTCGCCAATGGCCGGTTGGTAGAATGGATAGTAAGTCACCTCAAGCGTGCAGGAGTCTTTGTCCTGCGCCAGCACACGAGCGTCCTGAAAATCATCGTTCATGTCGGCGGGGTTGACGGGCTGAAGGACTTGGATTACGGAAGTGATGGTGTAGGTGTCTTCTATGGGCGGATGACGTTCGGTGGAGGGGTCTCGGCCGGCAAAGGTGATGGAGGTTGCAGCGGTCATTGAGGTGACAGCAACGGCGATTGTTGTCAGGATTCGTTTCATAATATGTGTCTCCGATCTGGAATTGGTGGTAATCAATTGCATTTGTATCCTCTCTGTGCCGCCGCCGGCAAAAAGGTTCAATTCGTCGGGCGGGATTATCTGCATTTATCAATCAACGGCGGATGGATGAAGGGGCAGGCTCGCCTTGCGAAAATGGCAGGGGAATGTTTGGCAAAGGAATGAATTAACGAGCGAATGGAGGCGGCGTGTGGCGGCGGGGAGGCTGGGATTAGGATTAGGATTAAGATTAAGAGAAGAAACGCGGATTGTGCAAAAGTATGGTTTGACCCCTTGTGGCGGACCCCTTGTGGCGGATTGGGCAATAGTGTGGTTTGACCCCTGTGGGGAGGGGGGTCAGGGCAGTTCGGCCAGGAGGATGCGAACTCTGCGTTCGGGCGCGCCACAGATGGCGGTCTTGGTGAAGCCAGCCTGGCGGGCAAGGGCCACTGCCTGCCGAGGTGTGTAATATATTTTGTCCTCGGGGAGATGGATGTGGGTTGACTTCGATTGCTCGTTGAGGAAATCGAACATGATGAAGCCGTATGGGGCCAGGGCCTGACGGGCGACGCGGAGCAACCGCAAGCCCAGGGCTTCGCCGTAATGGGATAAAAGCACGCCGCGCGAAACCACCGCGCCCGCTTTGGGGCGGATTTGGGCAAGGCTGTAGCAGTCTGAGAGCCGGAAACGAGCGCGGGGGATTTTTTTGGCCCTAGCGAGGCGGATCATGCGGGGGCTGATGTCCACACCCACCCCCCAAGCGAAGGCGGAGATGAGGCCGGCCAAGACCAAACCGGTGCCGCAACCGGCGTCGATGAGGCCGTGATGGGCGCAGAACGCCCGCCGCCTGTCAATAATGTTCCAGGCCTCTTGCAGGAATCGGTTGTAGGCGTCATCTTCGTTCAGATAGCACAGGGGGTCTTCGAGGGCGCGATCCCAAGTGTCCGCCCGGTCGTCCCAACGCGCGGCGATGTCGTTCAATTGGCGTTGGCGATAGGGTTGTTTGGGCTTGGGTTGAGATTTGGGGGTGTGGGCGCTCACAGGGTGATTTTTCCGCGGAGAGTGTTGCAGGTGGCGATCAATTCGTCGCGGCCTGGATAATCGCGCCAGTCCCAGCGTTCGGGTTGGCCGATGGCGGCGGTGATGAGCCTGCGGACCAACTGGGTTGGGGTGTATTGGCCGTCATAGACGCGGCGGGAACCGTCGTTTTCCTGTATAAACAAGTAGCCGAACTCGGCCCGGCGGAACCTCGGCAGGGCGGCCAAGGAATCGAGCGTTAGGCTCATGCGGGCGGCCAGGTGGGGATGGAGATGGACGGGCGCCGGGAAGATATTCAAGTGTGCGTGATCGACGCAGCAGCCGCCTTTGCTCCACTCCGAGGTTGGACCATGTTCGAAGACGAGCGGGGCCACACCGTAGCATTGGAGCAAGGTGGTGCCAATGGTCCGCAACAGGCGTTCCAAGTGCTCATATAATTGGGCTGGCAAATAGGCGAAGGAGGGGATGTGTTGGCGCGTGAGAAGGAGCAATCCACCTTCCATGAACTGACCCAATGGGGGCATGACAATGAAGTGCTCGTCCTCGTACACCACACGCGAGGCAAGGCGGCTGCCCATCATGTCAGCGAAGATGCTGGCAGTGTGGTCGTCCAGTTCGTCGCAGAAGACGCATGCGCCGGCCGGCTCGCCGGAACAGGTTGGGGCGCCATCTTCAGCGTTGGCATCCAGGTGCAAACCGAAGATTTCGCCCGCCAAGGCGGCCAAAGCTCGTTGGCGATGAAGCAGCAAGCCGGCGGAACTGGCAGGCTCCGGTACGAAGAGATCCGACAGGATCATGCGTTCATCCTTGGGTGAGCGTGAGAAGTCCAGGCGTCCTTGGACTTGGCCCGACCAAGAGCGGAGGCGGCCATCGAACCAGCCGCCGATGTGACAGACCATGGTGGCATTATGGGAAAGGCCGGTGAGAAGGCGTTTCAGGCCTGGGACGCCGAGGGTTTGGATGACGACCGAACTCAAAGGTCCGGGAAACAAGGGATAGCCCTCGAGGAGCAGCCCGGCGTCATCGACCAGGACGGGCCGGCCGAACAAATCCGCCGCGGCGCGGGCCTTGGCAGCGAGAGCTTCCGAGAAATCCAAGGTCTGGATTTCAGGCAGGGGAAGTTCGGGCGACTCAATCTGAATACGCAGCCCCTCAAGCCGCGGGGCAAAAGGCGCGTATTTGGCCGGGTTGGAGGTAAGGAGCGTCAGCATGGTGCGCGCTGGCGAATCAAAGCCAGCCCCTTCTGTGCGACTTCGCGGGGCCCGGCTTGATCGGCGTCCAGGAATACCAGTTCAGGCCTGTGGTGGCCAAGCCACCGATAGAACGCCTGCTCGCGGGCGTGAAAGGCGGCCGTGGCGGTCAATTGGTCCAACGCGCGGTCAGGGGCCGCTTTTCCGCGGATGCGGGATTGGCAAGCGGCGAAAGAGGCGTCGAGAACCAGGGTGAAATCGGGGACGTGGATTTGCGCGGCGACCGGACGGAGCATTGCCAGCAAGGCCTGGAGGCGCTGGACGCTGTGGGCGCCGTGGACAGCCAGGGTTGACCAGAGCGAGCGATCCATAATCACAAGGGGTTCAGGGCGGGCGCGGAGCAGGCGCATCTGCTCAAAACAGCCGCTGAAAAAGAACATGGCGGAAGCGAACCAATCGGCGTCGCGGATCATGCGGGACTTGAAGTCGTCCGAGAACCAGGCGGCATCAGTCCCCAAAAAGTGAGGGACACGCAAAAACCCGGCCAAAGCGCGGCAGAGGGTTGTTTTGCCGGCTCCGTTGGGACCCTCCAAGGCAACGACCAGAGGGCCGCCGGGGGGCCGCTCCGCGAACCGGGGCAGGCGCAGCGGCCGCAGAGCCAGGTGATGCCGGCGCCCTTCATTCTCGGTGCGAGCAGCGGTCATGCGAGGATGGCGGAGGGCCGGAAAACGTTCATCGAGTTGCGGGACAAGGGAGTCGTATAAACGTACTCGGCGCCGGGACCGGCTTGATCGCTGTTCACATAGCCCTCGGCTTCCAAAGCGCCGGCAGTGTCCTCCAGCAACCGCAACAATTGTTGATGGGACATGTAATCGAACCGGATGTCGCCGTCCAACCCGCCGTAGCAAAAGGACTCGAAGGCCTTTGGGGCGGCAAGGCGAATGCCGAAACGGCCCGGGTCGGAATAGTAGATGGTGCCCGGGAAGGGAATGAGCTGATGAATGGAAATCTCGTGAGGCCGCAGTTCGAGCATAAACGGAATTGATGCGTACTGCTCGTCGATGGAACCTGGCAGGCCGTAAATCCAGCCTGTTTTGACGCGGATGCCGGCCGCGCGGGCCGCGCCGACGCCACGCCGGATTTGAGCGGTGGTCATTCCCTTTCCGGCCCGTTGCAGGATGGCATCGGAGCCGGATTCGACGCCGAAATAAATGCGCTGGCACTCGGCGGCGCGAAGGGCGTCGGCCAGCGTTGGATCGACCAGGTCGGCGCGTATCTGTCCGATCCACTTGACGCCGAGGCGGCGGGCGGCGCAGAGGCGGCAGAATTCCAGGATGTCGGGTTTGCGGAGGAGAAAGATGTCGTCGGCGAAGAAGATTTCGCGGGCACTGTAGGAATCGCGCAAGTATTCCATTTCGGCAACGACGCATTCACGGCGGGGGATGGCAACGCCGTTGCGCAGAGTGCCGGTGTAGTTGCAGCAGAACGAGCAATGGTGAGGGCAGCCGCGCGAAGCGAAGATAGAATGATGGGTGTAGCGGGACAGATCGTAGAGGCGACGATCCACAATGGGCAGGTCGTCCAGCGGAACCGTCTGAGAACAGGCTGGCGTCCTGACGGCGTGGCCCGCGGCGTCGCGAAACACCAGGCCGGGCAGGCTGGCGGGGTCGCGCCCGTTCTCCAAGCAGGCGGCCAAGGCGATGATGACCGCTTCGCCCTCGCCCAGCACGACGACATCGGCGCCATCGGCGATGAGATCGTCCGGGAAGAGGGTTGGGTGGACGCCTCCTGCGATAACTCGAATGTCCGGGTGGTGCTGTTTCAAAGCGCGGATTTGGTTCCTGGCCACCGGGTAGTTGGGAGTGATGACCGAGAAGCCCACGACAGTTGGGCGGAACTCGGCGACCAGATCCAGTAAACCGGCGTCGTCGATTCCATAAGCGCTCTGGTCGCAGATACGAACATCATGGCCGGCACGTTGGAGGAGGGTGCCCAGGAAGCCGACGCCCAACGGGTATTCCCGATAGGTCTGCTTGGGGTTGAAGGAGCGCGGAACGACGAAGAGCACGCGCATTAGCAGACTCCGTTCTGTTGGCGCGCCGGAAGGAATTCGGCGGCATTGGCCAGGAAGCGGTCGATCGCCGGGCGGTCGCGGTGATAGACGTGGCTTGAGCTGATAAACCCCTCGACAATGCCGGCGGGAAGGCCAATGCCGACGGCGACTCGCCGGGCCATCTTCGCCACGCACAAGCCGTCGGCGTAGAACTTCTGAAAGGCATCCTGGCCGCGGGAGAAATAGACGGTATGGAGAGCGCGGTTGCGAACCAAAAATTGGACGACATTGATGCAGGGCACCTGGCCGTCGCCCCGGCCCGAGAGTGTGACCACCGCGCGCCTGGAAGACGGTTCAGCGCGTAGAAGCGTGACGATGTCCTGGAGGTCACGCCGTCCGTTCGGGCCGGACATAAGGCTGGCGTAACTATGGCCGAGGGAACTTGCCGAATCGGAAAAAAAAACTTTCTCCATTTCCGCAATCATAGGGCGGTCGCCCAGTTGCTCGATGACGGGATCCTTGTCGGTGGAGGCTGGGAAAGAGACATGGACGGCGAGCAATTCTTGAAACTCATCATTTATCGACACCCCGGAATTCAAGGTTAGCCGGACAAGATTGATCCAAGCCATTCCAAGGCTGGCAGGATTAAGACAATTCATTCACTTTTGGAGCGGTCAAGCTTTCGTTGATAAGGAGGTTAAATCACGCGGGCGAGGGAGTCAAATTATGGATTGAAAGTTGGGGCTATTTGACTTCGAGCGACAGGTGGCGCCGTTCCAGAATGGTGCCCTCGGCAAAGGCGAATTGGGCGACGACCTTGTTGTACTCGGCCAGAGCGTCAACCTCCGCGTTGCGGGCGGCGGTGAGGGCATCCTGGAAAAGGAGGACATCGAAACTGGTGGTCAGCCCGTTTTGCCATTTTTTTTGCTCGGCGGCCAGGGCGGTTTCAGCGTAAATCCGCGCCTGGCGGGTGGAAACCGTCTGGCTGAATTGGGAGGGGACGCGGCTGACGTAATCGGCGATTTGAATGAGCACCTGCTGCTCGGCTTTTTTGAGCTGCAGCCGGGCGACTTCCCTGGCGGCCTGGCTGGCCTTGTAGTCGTTGCGCGCCGTGACATTACCCAGGGGAATGCTCGCCACCACTCCGTAGGAGTACTGATGGTAGCGCAAATGGACGGCATCACTGATGGCGCTGCCGGCTTGCGGGTCAATGCCGTTGCCGCCGTAGGTTCCGGTGAAATCCAAGCTGGGGAAGAGCTGGTTTTTCTGGAAGCGCACGGCAACGTCGCTCTTCTCCACTGCCGAGCGTGCGGCGGCAACGTCGGGGCGTTTGGTCAGGGCGTTTTGGAAGCTCTGGAAGCGGTCGGGTTCCTCCTGGACGGCGACCAGGGGACCGACGGGCTGCAAATCGACATCGGCCCAGGATTTGAAATCATCGGTCATCAGGCCGATGAGTTCGTTTTGCTGCTCAACGAGCGCCTGGCGCGCGGCAGTGAGGGCGGTAATTATGTTTTGCAATTGCGATTCGGCCTGCTGTCCATCGAGCGGGGGCAAATCACCGACCTGGATGCGGCGGCGAGTTTCGGTGACAAATTGCCGCTTCACTTCCAGCGCCTTTTCCTCGACGTCGATTTTTTCGCGTGCGGCCAGCAGATCGAAGAAGTTGAGTTCGACGGCCAAGGTGGTTTTCATGATTTGGAGGCGGAGGGCCTCCTGGGATATTTTCAAGTCCTTTTTCCTGAAGAGGAGTTTCTCGCGGTAGGAATCAATCCAAAAATCCTTCAACAAATGCTGGCGGACCGTCAACTCGGCGTCGGCGTAGTAATTATTTGTGTTGCGAACGCCTCCCGGATAGTCCGCCGCCTGGTCGGTCGAGCGCATGTCGGTGTGGGCGCTGTCAGGTCCGGCGACGGCGTTCAATTCATAAGAAAGCCCCAGGGGCAGGCGCCCGGAGAGGTCCGGGCCGACGGTGTCGGAGCGGTCGTCGTAGGGCAGATAAGGGTTCTGCTTGCGGGGATCGAAATCGCCCGGCTGTTCAATGAATCTGCTGACGGCTTGAAAGGAAAGAGTTGGATCGTAGGCGCCCTGGGCGCTGATCATATCGTAGCGGGCGATCTGCGGGGAAAGATGTTCGATCTGCAAGTCCAGATTGCGGCTCAGGGCCATGTCGAGGCATTGCTGGAGGGAGAGAAGCCGAGAGGTGGGCGGCGGGTTGGTGGTTTGGGCCGATGCGATAAGGCTTCCGCAAAGAGCCAGTCCAATGAGGGATCCAAGGCGCATAATTGGGGCATGGTGCGGTTTTCGGGGAAATCTGTCAAATCGGGGATGAGCCTTGGAGGAAAGGAGGAAATGAATGTTTCAGGTGAGTCCTGTTTGCGAAATAATACTTTAAGAACTTGGACGTCTCAATTGAAAATTGGTTATTGAGAATCTGTCATTGGTTATCGGAAGAGGCTGGTCCGAGTTTCAATCGTTGAAACCATTTCCGCGAAGGGGTGCCACTTTGACCTTTTAAAGTTGGACGGCATTCTCCAATCTGACGGAAAGGAAAGAAGATCGAAGCGGATTGCAAATCAGGGCATACATTTTTGTCGTGGTCGTCTCCTATTTTTTAGGGTCGCTGCCGGCGGGCTATCTGGCGGGGAAAGCGCGGGGCCTGGATGTGCGCGCGATGGGCAGCGGCAACATAGGCGCGACCAATGTGTTCCGAGTCCTGGGCAATACGGC
>JBEKSF010000017.1:0-57982 GCA_049517295.1 Verrucomicrobiota bacterium | reverse complement strand
GACATTCCATTCCGCATCGGCTGGGCATTGGAATCGTCGCGGTCCCCAATTGCGTCCAATTGGTGCCGTCGCAACTGCCGAAGCCGGTGAACACGCTGCCAACGCGATTGAGCCGCAGCCAGGTGTTTGGATAGTTGACAGGAAAACTTCCCGCGGTGACGCCCAGGCCGTTGGTGGCCGTGCGATCGGCAAAGAAATCCCCGACCATGCCCGGCGTGGCCAGGGCGGCGGCGAAAGGGCTGCCCGCATCCAGGCTCGCGCGGGCCATCAGGCCGGCCTCGGCCCATAGGTCGGACAACCCCAACGCGCCCAGGCAGACGGAGACGTCAAAATTGCCGGTCTGGAGTTGGTAATCAAAGTTGAATTGATCGCTGTTGCCGCCAATGTAATTGCCGGCGCTGCTGATGATCGCCCCGTTGGTCATATAGGTGACAGTGGAAGCGATGGCCGGACTTCCGATGTCCCGCGGCGCAAAAGGGGAGGCGGTGAAACGGGCCAGCGTATTGGTGGCGATGGTATTGGGCGGGAGCGCTCGATCGCGAATACGATTTATGACGAGCGTGTAGTTGCTGCCGTAAACCAACGGCGCGGTGGCAAGCAGGACCGACGAGTTATTGGTTTCGAGGGACGCGGCAGCAATGGCAAGGCCATTGGTGAACGCATAATTGGCCGCATTGGTGGCGTTGGTGACCGCGACGGTCTTGGAGAAATCCAGTTCAATATTGGTGGCGCCGATGTTGAAGACGCGCAGAACCACGGGCGGATTCGTGTCGAACGTCACCGAAAGCGTTACTGGCGCGCTCGTGGCCACGCCGAGAACGTCGGTGATGATCACGCTGTAATTGCCGGAAGATGCCAGTGTGAGATTGGTCAGGACCAACGAACTGTTGGTGCCTCCGACCAGGACTCCTCCGTTCGTCTCCCATTGATAGTAAAAGGGTGACACCCCCAAGGCCAATTCGGAAAGCACCACCGAGTTGCCGACAAACAAATTGGTGGAGGGCGAGGCCGTTGGAGTTGTGGTTTGGGGCGGGGCCGCCACTGCGTTAAAGTAAAGATTCAGTACCTGGTTTTGGCTTAACGAGCAGTTGAACACGGCCACTTCGTCCATGATGCCGTTGAATGTCCGTCCACCGTTGCCCCCGTCCGCCGTATCACCGCCGATCAACGTGACGGTGTTGAAGGCCTCGGCGGTGCTGGCCACGGCGTTGGTGGCGGACTGGAATCCGTTTGTATTGCAAAGATAAATGATGGCGTTCTGCGGCGAGATCACCAGGACGACAAACGACCACTGTTGCAATGGCGGCACCAGGCCGGACATCCACGACCAGGTGTCCGAGTTGTTTTGGTTCCACGTGTAGCCCAGTTGCCCGCCGGTCGTAAAGTTGAAGCCCGAGGCATCCCCGTCCGGCCGGCAAAAGACCAAACCGCAATAAGAGGCGGGAGTGCCGATCGGGTAAATCCACGCGCTGAGGGTCACGGTATTGGTGTTCAAATCCAGTTCCGGTATGGTGACGAATGAATTGGCGACGCCGTCGGTGAATTGCGCCGCCGTGTTGAAGGATTCAAAGCCCGCAAAACCGGAGGCGGGATCCGGCCCGGCGACCCCATCCGCGGCAACGGAGCCATAGACTCCGTCGTAGTTTCCCGTCACGTCAACCGCCGTCAACGTCCCGCTGGCAGTGCTGTTGGTTTCGTTGAGCCGCCAATAACCGACGGGATTTGCCTGCATCATCGCGCTTACGAACGGCGGCACTGGCGCCACGGTCAGGCGCGCGGCGCTGGTTGAAACCGGGCCTCCAAGCGAATTGGACGCAAGCAGCGTGTAGCTTCCCGAATTGGCGGACTGCAGATTGGACAGCGTAAGGGAAGTGTTCGTGGCGCGCGGAATATTCGTCGCGACGCCACCCGTGGCCGCCTTCCACTGGTACGAAATGGGCATTGTTCCGTTGAAGACCGCGGAAAAAGTCACGCTGCTGCCGGTGTAACCAAGCGCGGGATTTGGCGCGATGTCCGAAACCAGCACGGGCGCGCTGGCCGCGACCAGGTTCAAGGTCGCCACGCCGCTCGTCGAGACGCCAACACTGTTGGAAACAATCACATCGTATAGATACACACCCCCCTTCCACCCCGTGGTGCTCACGCTCAAATTAGTCGTGACAGCCCCGGCGATGTTGGTCAGAGTCCCGCCGCCCCCGCCGTCGGTCCGCCATTGGTAATGAAGGGGGGGTTGCCCGCTGGCCGCCTCGGTCAACGTCACGGTCGTTCCGGCGTAAACCGGGTTGTTGCTCGGTGAAATCGAGGGAGTGGCGGCGGCGGCGGAGGCCGGCACGGTGATACCCAGATCGAAAATCGCGTCGAAATCATGACTGCCACCGAACGTGATGACGCCGCCGGTGACGGGAATCAATCCGATTTCGCCCCCCGCGTAGGGATTCCCGTTTGCCACTCCCATGGCTTCCCATCCCGTTCCGGAACCGGTGCGGCCGAAGGAATAGGCGTACGTGGAATTCGGGGCCAGCGAAAAAGAAAGACCGGACCATTGCAACCAATCGCCGTCGTCGAACGTTATCGAACCGCTTGTATAGGTTTGGATCACGGTCGCCGTGCCGCTCGAAACTGAGTATATGTGGAGATAATATTGCTGGGGAATGCTGATGTCGTTGTAGGACGCAAGCCCGGAAGTTTTTATTGACACGGAGGTCAACGTATATCCCTCCAGAGCTGATCCGGTTGTGAAACTCTGTCCCGGCTCGCCAGAGCTCGGGTGGTTCACCGCGTTATCAGTGTAGTAATTCAGATTATCGGGAAAGGTCTGGTTGCCCGCGGTGCTCAACTGGGCGATGTCGTTTGCTCCCGGAGTTGGGGCGGCGGTGCCCAGGTCCGTAAGAGATTGCGCATGGGTCGCCCCTGCAACGGCCACGAAGAAACCGGCCGCCAGCACCAATTTCGGCCAAAACCACGCAAGGACATTTCCATGCAGAAAGGTTTGCTTCCTCTTTGCGGAATGTCTGGCAAAAGGCATCATTTAAACTAGAACCTAAGAACGAGCAAAAAACATGCCCTTTATTGGCATTTATTGGGCCAAAACTGCGCGCACACTCTCACTCGATTTGTCCACGCAGGCGGCCCGCACGCGCTGGCCCCGCCGGGCTGCTATATCGGCTTTTTACGGCAGGCCGGTTTCCTGCAGAACGAGCAGGATGGACGGCGCGTCCGGGGCGGCGAGCAGTTTTGCGACGGCTTGCGGGTTCTGCGCTAATCTGGCCAGGCCGGATAGCAGGTGCAAATAGCGGCTTGACTCCGTGGCGGGGACCGCGACCAGAAAGATGAGTTGCACCGGCCATGAGCCTCTGCCACCCCAAACGACCGGATTGGGCGCCCGCCCAAAGGCAAACTGCAGCCGCTTGACTCCGCTCTGCCGCGCATGGGCCACAGCGATGCCGAATCGCGCGGTGGAGTCGGACAAGAGTTCCTGGTTAAGCGCGGCCTGGTAAAACGACAGGGCGTCGGGCACGGCATTCGATTGCCCAAGGACGCGGCTCAGTTCGCCGATGATTCCCGCCGCGTCCCGCTCGCGCAATCGCCCAATGATCAAGTCGCGCCGCGTGAAATCCGCCAGGGAACCGGCGGCCACCGCGCTGGTTGCCAGTTCAGGCGGCATGGGTCAGTTCCCTGCGCTTGCGCGATTTGGCGGCGCTTTTTACCGCTGGGGCGGGCGCGGGCAATTGGGGATCCTGTGATTCGGCCAGATAGAGGTAGCGGCCGCAGTTGCCACAAATCTGGATGTCGTCTCCATGCATCAGATTGATCACCGTGGCCCGCGGCACCTGCAAATGGCAGCCCATGCAAACCTGGTTGCGAATGGCGGCCATTCCCTTTTTGCCCTGGGCGCGAAGGCGGTCGTAATGGGCGAGAATCGGGGCCGGGATTTGGGTGCGCAAATCGCCAAGCTGTTTTTCCATTTTCTTCTCCTTGATTTCGCCGAATTCAATGGCTTGAAGTTTCAATAGACTTTGAAGTAATTGGTTCATGTTCATAAGGGCGCTGGGTCCATGACGGTATTAAGGCGCATTTCATTACTTTCCGCAAGTCGGCGGATGATTTGTTTTGGCATTCATGCCATGCCGTGAGACGAACTCTCTTCCCGGTGCAGCCTTTGCGCCCGGGAGGTTTTAAGACATGCCATGCCCGCACGGCATGCTCGCGTTGGGAAAGGGAACCCGGCGCCGTGTTCCTCCCATCGACGCCGGTTTCCGTGGTTAATGGCCACACCAAGGCGTGACCTTAACATATCCGGTTAATGCTTGCGCATCCGCCGGGACGCTTTGGGCGCCGCAGGCGCGGCCGCCGAGGGTACCGCGGGCGCGGCAACGGTGGGTTGCGGTTGCGCGGGCGCGGCGGTGACAGGTTTGGCTTCGCAGGCGGCAGTGCCACATGTTTTGGCCGGCGTTGCTAAGGGATTCATCGTTTCACTCATAAGTCTTTTGTTTTGTTTTGTTTCGGGTTGCGATTATCAAACAACCTGCCTGACCTAACGCATAGGTCGTGCCATGGGGTTCCATTATGTATCTAACGTGTTGAAAGAGAACAATATACAATAAAACCATCCCTGGCCACCCTGCCTGAAGACGGACCTTTTGCGCAATTGCTGCACTTCCACTGCCAATGCAAGTGCAGCACCGGGATGGTTCAAATGACAATGGGAATGGCCGCCGCAAAATCGGCGATGAACTAAATCAATCGCTCGCCGGTTGGTCGTTCTGATCGAGCAGGGCGTACTGCTTGAGCTTGTATTGGAGGGCGCGGCGGCTGATGCCCAGCGCCTTGGCCGCCTCAGCGCGATTGCTGGTCACGTGGGTGAGCGTCTGGCGGATGAGCATTTTCTCCACTTCGGCCAGCGGCGTGCCGGGACGCACCGTGAACGTCGTGACGTTGCGCTCGTAGTCACGCAGAAAATCGGGCAGGTGCGCCACTTCGACCACCGGTTCGCGGCAGGTGATGACGAGCCGTTCGATGGCGTTGCGCAACTGCCGCACGTTGCCCGGCCAGGGAAACCGCTGGCAGAGCTGCAGCGCCTCGGCGGACATGCCCTTGCGGCGGCGCTTGTGTTTGGCCGTGAAATGGTGGAAGAACGATTCGATCAGCAGGGGAATGTCCTCAGCCCGCTCGCGCAACGGCGGCATGACGATGGGCACGATTTGCAACCGGTAAAAAAGGTCTTCGCGAAACTTGCCCGCCGCGACGGCGGCCTGGAGATTCTTGTTGGTGGCGACGATGACGCGGACGTTGACGCGGATCAAATCCGAACCGCCGACCATGCGGAAGGCGCTGTCCTCCAGCACGCGCAACAGATCGCCCTGGCCTTTGGGCGAGAGGTCGCCGATCTCGTCCAGGAACAGCGTGCCGCCATCGGCCAGTTGAAACCGGCCCGGCTTGGTGGCCACCGCGCCCGTGAATGCGCCCTTGACATGCCCGAACAGTTCGGCCTCGAGCAGTTGTTCAGCCAGCGCCGCGCAGTTGACAGAGATGAACGGCTTGGCGCTCCGCAAACTCTGCGCGTGAATCGAGCGGGCGACGATTTCCTTGCCGGTCCCGCTTTCGCCTTCGATGAGGACCGTCACGTCGCTGTTGGCCACCTCCGCGATGAGGCGGGAAACGTTGCGCATCGCTTCGCTTTCGCCCACCAGCAGGCCGGATGCGGAGGTCTTTTGCAGGCGCGAGCGCAGTTCGGTGTTCTCCGCCACGACGGCCTGGAATTCAATCGCCTTTTGCACCAGCACTCGCAGCCGTTTCATGTCAATGGGCTTGGGCAAATAATCGTAGGCGCCCTGCTTCATCGCCTCGACGGCGTTTTCCACCGTGCTGTAGGCCGTCATCAAAATGAAGAGCGTGTCACGATGGCGCTGGCGAACCTGTGAAAGCAATTCCAGCCCGCTCAAGCCGGGCATTTTGATGTCGGAAATGACGATGTGATACAAGTTGTCGGACGCCAGTTTCAGCGCGGCCTCCGAGTCGGTCGTCGCCTCCACGTCGTGGCCTTCGCGTCGCAACGCCTCCTGTAAACCGGCGCATAGCCCCTGTTCATCATCGACAACCAGGATTTTGACCTTCGTCTTATCCACCGGCTGTTTCCTTCCGGTTCAACGGCAGCGTCAGGGTCAAGACCGCGCCGCCCCCTGGCGCGTTTGCGGCGGAGAGGGAGCCGCCGTGAGCCGCCGCAATCTGCTGCGCGATCCACAGCCCCAGCCCATGGCCTTCGGGCTTGGTCGAATAATAGGGATCAAATATGTCAGCAAGCTTGTCTTCCGGAATTCCAGGCCCATTGTCCCGGACGCGCAGCAGAAGGGCGTCGCCGGCCGGCGATTTGGCGGCGGTGACTTCAACTTGGCCGTTGTGTTCGACCGCTTGCACGGCATTGATGACCAGGTTCATCAAGGCCTGAGTCAGGCGGACTGGATCGGCGTTGACAGGCGGCAAGGCGCTTTCGATTTGCGCGACAATTTCAATCTGCCGGGTCGAGGCCTCGGCGCGCAGCAGGTTGCAGACGTGGTCGATCAGGCTTTGAACTTCCACCGGCTCCAGTGTCAGCGCGGACGGTCCGGCCAGGCGCAGATACCGCTCGACGATCCCTTCCAGACGGTGCAGTTCGCCGTGGATGATTTCCAGGCGGGAGGCCAGCGGATTACGGGTTTCCGGCGGAAGGGCGGCAAGGTCCTCTTCGAGCAACTGGACGTGGATGTCGAGCGAACTGAGGGGATTGCGGATTTCGTGCGCCAGCCGTTTGAGCAGCCGCGCCAGCAAGTCGCGCTTTTCCGCCGCGGTCAGTTGCGATTCGTCCTGGCCCAGCGCTTTGACCAAAATCTGTTCCATGTCCGGTAATGGCTAGTGAACCATTGGCCCATATCGTCCACCGGATCGGCGGATTGGGAAAGCCTGATTTTGAGTGGATGCGCCCGCCAACGGGCATGGCCGGCACGGCCGTTTGATCCTCTTGGGGCGGCGTCAATCGGAGCCAATCGGAGCTTGACTCCTGCGGCTCCTGCGGCAACATGCAAGCCGTACTCGGGTTCCCATTAGTCATGTAGCATTAACTTTATCAAAATTATCAAAAGGACCGTAATGAAAACTCTATGTGTATTGGCCACGACTCTCGCCGCCAGCGGGACGCTTCTGGCCGCTGATTCCACACCCAAAGACGATGTCACCAGCGCCGCCCAAAAACTGGCGGCGACGAATAATTATAGCTGGACGACCACCACGGAAAGTTCGCAGTTCAGCCCCGGCCCCAGCCACGGCAAAACCGAAAAGGGCGGATTCACTTATGTCGATTTTTCCTTTAACGACAACACGATCGAAACCGTCGTCAAGGGCGACAAAGGCGCCATTAAAACCGAGGACGGCTGGAAATCGCTGGAAGAGGCGCTCAAAGACAATGGCGAGGGCGGGTTTAATCCGCTCCAGTTTATGGCCCGCCGCATGAAGGACTACAAGGCGCCAGCCGCCGAAGCGCAAGACCTGGCCGGGAAAACCAAAGCCCTGGCCAAAACCGATGAGTCTTACTCCAGCGACCTGACGGAGGATGGCGCCAAAGATCTCCTCAGTTTTCGGGGCCGTCGCAACGGCGGCGAAGGCCCCGCGGTCAGCAACGCCAAAGGCTCGGTAAAATTCTGGATCAAGGACGGCGTCCTCACCAAATACCAGTATAAGGTGCAGGGCACTGTCACCTTCAACGGCGAGGATCGGGACGTCGATCGCACCACCACGGTGGAAATCAAAGACGTCGGCACGACAAAAGTCACCGTGCCGGATGAAGCCAAAAGCAAGATGACCTGACGTCCGGCCCTCACGCCGCGTCCTGTTCATTGCCCGTATAAAGGCCAAACTGCACCAGTTTGGCCTTCATCGTCACGCGGGTGACGCCGAGCCAGCGCGCGGCCTTGGCCTGATTTCCCTGGGCTTCCTGAATGGCGCGCGCGAATAGCTCCCGTTCCGCCGCGTCGATCGCGCGCGCGTGGGCGTCGGCCAGTTCGCCGCGCCGCGCCGACGCCAGCAACTCGTCCACGTATTCGCCAAAGGCGCGGGCCGGGGAAAACCCCGGGAGGCTCGCTTTGTTCAAAGCGGCGCGGACATGCTCGATAGTGAGCGTGTAATTTTGGGCCAGGAGCAATGCCTTGCGGACAATGTTTTCCAGCTCGCGCACGTTGCCGGGCCAGGGCTGCGCCTGCAGAAGTTCGATCGCCTCGGGGTGGATGGACGGCTCGCTGTTGCCCATCGCGGGCCCGTGCTTTTGAAGAAAATAGGCGGCCAGCCCCGGTATGTCCTCCCGGCGCTGGCGCAAGGGTGGCAGCGAAATGACCACCACGTTGAGCCGGTAGTAAAGGTCCTCGCGGAACTCCTTTTGCCGCAGGGCCATCTCCAAGTCGCGGTGGGTGGCGGCGATGACCCGCACGTCAAAAGGAATATCCTCCTTGCCGCCCAGGCGCTGCAAACGATTCTCCTGCAACACGCGCACCAGTTTGACCTGCGTGCCCAGCGTCATGTCGCCGATCTCATCCAGAAAGAGCGTCCCGTGATGGGCCTGCTCAAAACGTCCAATGCGCCGGGATTGCGCGCCGGTGAACGCCCCCTTCTCGTGCCCGAACAGTTCGCTCTCCAGCAGCGTTTCCGGAATGGCCGCGCAGTTGACAGCGATGAACGGCGCGTTGGCCCGATCACTGTGTTGGTAGATGGCGCGCGCGATCAATTCCTTGCCGGCCCCGGTCTCCCCGCGGATGAGCACGTTGACAGGCTTGGAGGCGACGCGCCCGATCTCCTTGTAGATCGCCTGCATGGCGGCGCTCTGGCCGACCAAGGCGTCCTGCCGCCCGGCGCTTTCTCCCAGGCTGACGGGGGCGCACATCAGCCGGTTGCTGTCAGCGGCTCTTCGCACCAGCTCGATAAGCCGCGGAAAATCGAAGGGCTTGAGCAAATAATCATACGCTCCGAACTTGGTCGCCTCGATGGCGGTGTCGGTGGTGCCAAAGGCCGTCGTCAGGATGATCGGCAGGCGCGGTTGGGCCGCGTGCAGTTGGCGGACCAAGTCCATCCCGGAGAGGCCGGGCAGGCGCAGATCGGTGATGACCAGGTTGAAGGTGTCGCGGGCGGCGCGCGCCAAACCCTCGTCTCCGCGGTGCTCGACGGACACCTCATGGCCTTCGTCAGCCAGGACACGCGACAAAGTATCGCTGATCCCGGGGTCGTCTTCGATCAGGAGGATTTTCGCGGCGCTGTTCATGCGGCGGCACGGGGCAGAATGATGCCGAAAGTGGTGCCGTGATTGACCTGGGTCTGGTACTGGAGCGCGCCGCCGTGCTTCTGCACGATGCATTCGGCGATGGACAGCCCCAACCCGGTGCCGTTGGGCTTGGTGGTGAAGAACGGGTCAAAAAGCCGCTTCTCCACCTCCGGCGCGATGCCGTGCCCGGTATCGGCCACTTCCAATATCACAACGTCCGACTCGACCCCGCACAGAGCCTTGCGGTCGGAACGCGATCGAAGGGTGATGGCGCCATCGTGGCCGATGCTGTCGGCGGCGTTCTGCACCAGGTTGATGAGCACTTGCTTCATTTGTTCGTCATCGATTTTGACGGGCAGCGACGCGGATTCTTCGAGCAAAAGCCGAATATTGTTCCGGGCCAGTTCCGGCGCAAGAAAGGACTGGACTTCTTTTAGGGGCTGGTCGGCGGGTTGAATCACCAACTCCGGCTCGGCCGGCCGGGCAAACTGGAGAAACTCGGTGACGATGCGCTCCAGCCGCTGGATTTCCCGTTGCACCAGGGCGGCATCGGAAGCTTCGGTCGAGCCGGGCGGGAATTTCTTTTGCTGGATGAAAACGGCGGCTTTGATGGCGGTAAGCGGGTTGCGAATCTCATGGGCCACGCCGGCGGCCAGCATGCCCAGCGAAACCAGTTTCTCGTGGCGTTCGACCAGCGACTGGCTTTCCACAAGCTTGACGCGCAGCGGCACGACCAGGTCCCGGTAGGCCAGCAGCGCCAGCGCCATGCCCAAGGCAAACAGCAGCGCCAGCAGCGCCAGCATCAAATGCCGCAGTCGGGTGAGGGTCGAATTGGCGGTGGCCAGCACCTGGTTGCGCGATTCGTAGTGCGCCCGTGCCAGGGCCTGGCCCAGATCGAAGAGATGCTGCGATTGCGCGCGGAAATTGGCGAACTCCGCCAGCGCGTCCCCGGGTTGGCGCTGCTCCAGGTCCCGCTCATGCGCCTGGCGGGCGGCGGCAAGGTAATCCTCGTAGGCGGATTTGACTTGACGCAGGGATTCCCGTTCCAGGCCGGTGGTCAGTTTGGGCGCCTGTTGCTCCAGCCACTGGTCCAGATCGCGGCTGGCGTTGAGGAATTGCTCCCAGGCGGCCGCGTCGCGCTCCATGACGTAACGCAGCCGGATATTGTTGACTTCGCGCAGGGAATCCTTGAAGTGCTCGGAAATGCCGAAACTCTCCGAATCGACCGTGGCCAGTTGCACGCGCAGTTCGCGGCCCTCGCGCTCGGACAGCACGACAGCCAGGGCAATGAGCACGCCCATCAGGGCGGCGGCCACGCCCAGGGCCGCCAGGCGGAACTTCACGCGGCGATTCATGGCGGGGGCAGTGTAACCCCGAATCCCGCAACTTTAAAACCCGTAAAAAACACCCAACCTTGATCCTTCAGGAAACCGCCGCCCGGCCCGGCGTCTCCGCCGGCCGGATGTTCAACTCCAGCCGGTCGGTTCCGCGCAAAACAGTGGCCGACGATTCCACGCCGGCTTCGCGCCCCGCCAATCGGTGCTGCAGCTCATCAATGCTCGTCACCGCTTCTCCTTTGAACTCGACGAGGATGTCGCCCTCGCGCAGATCGGCGGCGGCGGCGGGACTGCCCGGTTCGACGCCCAAAATCAAGACGCCGCGGGGCGTTTTGAGCCTGTGGTATCGGGCAATCCGGGGATGAATCGGGGCCGTTTGCCCGATGACGCCAATCCAACTGCGCCGGATGAATCCCTCCTTGATCAGCCAGGCGGCGACAAATTCGGCCGTGTTGCTGGCGATGGCCAGACAGATGCCCTGCGCCGGCAAAATAATGGCGGTGTTGACGCCGATGACCTCGCCGCGGGTATTGACAAGCGGCCCGCCGGAGTTGCCCGGATTCAACGCCGCGTCGGTCTGGATTATGTTGTCAATCAGACGGCCCGATTGCGAGCGCATCGAGCGGCCCAGCGCGCTGACGATGCCCGCGGTCACCGTCTGGTGAAAACCAAAGGGGCTGCCAATGGCAATTGCGATCTGCCCCACTCGCAGCTTACGCGAATCTCCGAATCGCACAAACGCCAGATGCGGCGCGTGGATGCGAATGACGGCCAAATCCGACTCCGGATCGTCCCCGGCCAATTGCGCCGCGCATTGGCGGCCGTCAGCCAGCGTCACGTCGATACGTCCGGCCCCATGCACCACGTGGCTGTTGGTGACGATGTAGCCATCAGGCGCGATGATAAAACCGGAGCCGCCGCCTTCCTGGGGATGCCCGCCGTTGCGGGAGCCGGCGGCGCGCCCCACGCGGACATTGACCACGGCCTGGCCCGCCTTTTCGACTGCGCCGGCGACGGATTGCGAATAAGCGTCCAGCAATTCATCGTCTTCGATGGCCGGAGACGGGAGCGGCGGCGTCTCCGGCGCCACGTTCCCCAATCGTCCGCCCTGATATATTCTTCTAATCTTCATCTTTACCGGCCCAATATCGGACAGGTTTCCAAACCTGCAAGCCCCCCCCGGGGCGGGCGCCAATTGATCGTTGCGAAGGCGGGGCGGGGGGGATATGAATGGATCGTTGTTTGATGCGCAAAAGATATTGCAGTTGCGGGGTCCTTTGACGCGCATTGCGGATGGGGATCGTAGCGGCATGCGCCTTTGGGTGTTTATTGCCGTGGCGCTGGGAGGAATTGTCACCGCCTTTCTGTTGCCTCCGTTGCGACAGCCCCAGTCCTACCATCATTTCGCCGATGGACGCACCTTGGCCCGCATCCCCAACTGTCTCAATGTGATTTCCAGCGCGGGCTTTCTCATCGTGGGCGTCATGGGCCTTCGTTTTCTGGCCAGGCCCAACCACTTTATCGAACCGCGCGAGCGCGTTCCCTACGTTGTCTTTTTTGCCGGCGTTTTGCTGACCTGCTTTGGGTCGGGCTACTACCATGGGTCGCCGCGGGACGCGACGCTGGTTTGGGATCGTTTGCCGATGACGCTGGCGTTCATGGCCCTGCTGGCGGCGACGGTGGACGAGCGCATATCCGTCAATGCGGGGTCGCGGTTGCTCTGGCCGTTGACGGCCGCGGGCGCGGCCAGTGTATGGTGGTGGCAATGGACGGGAAACCTCTGGCCTTACATGGCCGCGCAGTATTTTTCGATCCTCCTGATCGCCCTGCTGCTGCTCCTGTTTCGTCCGCGTTACACCAGATCATCCGATTTGCTGCTGGCGGCGGCCTGGTATGTTTTGGCCAAAGTGGCCGAGGGGCTGGACGCCCGGATTTACGCGGCCAACGGATGGATCAGCGGCCACACCCTCAAACATCTCCTCGCCGCCGTGGCGGTTTACTGGGTATTGCGGATGCTGCGGCTGCGGTCCCCGCTGGCGGCGATGGCGCGCGTCGCCTCCTCATCCCGTCCGCGGTTGGAGGTCTATTGAATGGAGGCGTCCTGTTCCATTTCAAGGCGACTGGAGCCGCCAAGTGTGACTCCCGGGCACCTTCAAAACCCGGCCGACATCTTCCTCGACGCCGCGCCCGGCTTCCAGTAACTTGCACTTATGTCTAAAGCAAAGGGCGCTGACAACGCCGGAACCGATGCAAAAAATTTGCCCTTCGAGGATGCGCTCAAACGGCTCGAAACCATTGTCGAGTCGATGGAAGCGCAGGATTTGCCTTTGGAAACGCTGCTGGCCCGTTACGAGGAAGGCACCCGCCTGGCCCAACTTTGCCAGGCTAAACTGAGCGAGGCGGAAGTCAAAATCCAGCAGTTGGAGAAAAACACCAAAGGCGAATTGAGCCTCAAACCCCTCAGCCCCTCCCAGGAACCCGCATGAGCCGCTATCTCGACATGGTCGATCATCCCTCCCACGTCAAAAAGCTGACGCTCGATCAATTGCAGCAACTGGCCGATGAGATTCGCCACGAATTGATCACCAAGCTGGCCAAAAACGGCGGCCACCTCGGCCCCAACCTCGGCGTGGTCGAAATGACCATCGCCCTCCACTATGTCTTTTCCACCCCCCACGACAGATTCGTCTGGGACGTCAGTCACCAGAGTTACGTCCACAAATTGCTCACCGGACGCAAGGACCGTTTTCACACCATCCGCACGACCGGCGGATTGAACGGGTTCTCATCGCGCCAGGAAAGCCAGCATGATTGCTACGGCGCGGGGCACGCCGGCACGGCTCTTTCCGCCGCCCTGGGCATGTGCGCCGCGCGCGATCAACGCGGGTCCGACGAGAACGTCGTCTGCATTTTCGGAGACGCCGCCCTGACAAACGGCATTTCCTTCGAAGCCCTCAATAATATCGCCCACACCACCAAGCGCTTTATCGGCGTGCTCAACGACAACGAGTGGAGCATCGCCAAAAACGTCGGCGCCATCTCCTCCTATCTCAACAAGCTCATTACCCATCCGCGCTATAACCAACTGCAAAAAGACGTCCAGCGCCTGCTCAAACGCATCCCCAAAGGCAACCTCGCCCTCAAGCTGGGCCACAAGGCCGAAGAGGCCCTCAAGGGCGTCTTTGCCGAGGTCATGCTGGAACAGAACCGCCAGATAATGGATACCGACGGACGCGGCGGTTACGGCAGCAGCCTCATTTTCGAGGAAATGGGCCTGCGCTACCTGGGTCCGATTGACGGCCACGATTTGCCCCTGTTGATTTCCTCTTTGGCCTACGCCAAAGCCAGCGAACTGCCCGTCGTCCTCCATGTCTTGACCACAAAAGGCAAAGGATACGAAGCCGCCTTGAATCAACCGGAAAAATTCCACGGCCTTGGCCCCTACGATCCGGCCACCGGCAACACGCTGCCCGCCAACCCGGGCACGCCGCCCAATTACCAGGATGTCTTCGGCCAGACCATGATCAAACTCTGCCAGAAGGACAACTCCGTCGTTGGCATCACCGCCGCCATGCCGACCGGCACCGGCCTCAAGGCGCTGGAGAAAGTCCTCCCCCACCGCTGCTACGACGTCGGCATCGCCGAGGAGCACGCCGTCATCTTCGCCGCTGGAATGGCTACCATGGGATACCGTCCCGTCTGCGCCATCTACTCCACCTTCTTGCAGCGCGCTTACGACTGCATCGTCCATGACGTTGCCTTGCAGGATTTGCCCGTGATTTTCTGCATGGACCGCGCGGGCCTCTCCGCCAGCGACGGCCCCACCCATCACGGGCTTTTCGACATCGCCTATCTCCGCTGCGTTCCCAACGTCATCGCCATGGCCCCTAGAAACGAGGACGAACTGGCCGACATGATGTTCACGGCCACTCATCAAAATCATCCCGCCTTCATCCGCTATCCGCGCGGCGCCGGCGAAGGGGTCCCCGTCAAGGACCAGCCCGCGCTGCTGGAGGTGGGCAAGGCCGAGGTGACGCGCAATTTCTCCGGCAACGCCGGCCGCAAAGTCGCCCTCTTCGGCCTGGGCAACATGCACCGTCTGGCCGAGCAGGCCGCCGTGCAATTGACTGCCGATGGCTTCGACTGCGCGGTCATCAACCCCCGGTTCACCAAGCCGCTGGACGCGGGAACGACCGCGTTCTTCGCCCGCGCCGCCGAGGCGGTTGTGACCTTGGAGGACCACGTTCTTGCCGGCGGCTACGGCGCGGCCATGATGGAACTGCTGGGCGACGAGCGCATCGCCACGCCGGTCGTGCGCATCGGCTGGCCCGACCAGTTCATCGAGCACGCCACCACCGTCGATCACTTGCGCGAGAAATACGGGCTGACGGTCACCAGAGTCGTGACCGCGCTCAAAGCCGCGCTGGCCGTGGAACTACCCTCCCGCCTGCGCGCGGCGGTGTAAAATGGTTGGCAAGTCATGGCGTCCAAACGCACAACTCAGGCTCAGCGACCGCCAGGCAAATACGCCGTCCGCACACACCAGACCGCCGTGCTGAAGGAAGAAACTGTTTCCAACACGGCACTATCGGGTGCGGTACAGCCTAGTTTGCATGGATTTGATGGATTGAGCCAAACCGAAGAGCCATCGGCTGGGTCTCCAGCGACAGGTCCACTCGACGCTGTTCTCCGGCGATACGGGATTGAGGGCGAGGAAGCTTTTCTTGTCTTAGCCTGCTGGTTTTTGGAGACACAGAAAGCCGCTCGTCGCGGTTTTTCGTTCTTCCCCGTAGAACGGGGGTTTGCCGCATTGAACGTTGTGGCGCACGACAAGCGGCTTCTTTCCATGCTGGATGGGATTGTAGAGAGGGATCCAAATGGCGGCGAATTGCCAACTTGGTATCAGTTCTTCGTTGGACGCCGTTTTCGAGAAGGATCGGGGAAGTTTTTCACGCCACGAGCCATCGCCGCGGCGATGGCCAGTCTTCTTCCGATCCACGCGGGTGCCATTGTGATGGATCCGACCTGCGGCGGGGGAACATTCCTTTGTGAGGCATCTCGTCGATGGGCATCCGTGTCTTGTCACTTGAGAGGCAACGACGTCGATCGGATGCTTGTCGGACTGACTGAGTTGGTTTTGGCGCTCTCGACGCCAGCGGGTCACACCTTGGACTTATCCTGCTTCAACCTGTACGACGCCGATGCCGAATTCGATCATCTGCGCGGCAAGGTCAACGGAATTTTGGCCAATCCCCCCTTTTCCCTCCCTCTGGAACGGGTCGCAAAGCCGGGCAATCTTTTTGAACTCGGCTACCGCAATAGCGATGCCCTTTTTCTGGATATTTGTCTGGACCTGCTCGCTCCCGGCGGCACCTTGGTCTGTCTGCTGCCGCACTCGCTGGTAGTCAATTCCGAGTTTGAACAGTTGCGGCGTTCAGTCGGGCGCCATTGGGAGCTTTGCGGCGTTGTCACGCTACCGGAAGGTGTTTTCTACCTCGCTGGTAACACAACGACCCGCGCTGACATCGTTCATCTGCGAAAGAAAGCTGGACATCATCAACAGAACCGCAAAGCTTTTTTTGCAAATGCTCCGACCGTTGGCTTCCCCTTGAATTCTCGAACAAACAGTTATGGTGGAAATTCCTTGGACCTGATCACGCACGACCCACGGGTTTTGGAAGCCGCCGGCGCAACCGGGTGACCACAAGATGAAGAAGAACGGCACATACTTTCTGTCTGTGGTGGAAGCGGATGTTTTGCAGGCAGGCGTGTGGGACCCTTATGCGTATCGCGAGCCGACGCGGAGCGAAACTTTGGAGCATTTCGCATCTGTCCAAAAACTCCCCACCCGCTCCCATCCTGCAAGAGGGTTTTACTATTCGCCAATTGAGTACCGGCATATTCATCGCGGCACCATTCCCGTCTTCACACTCGAGCGGGCGGACAGATCACACGGAGAGCGTGTTCCGGTCGCCGGCGAAGGCTGTCTGTTGTTTGGTACCATGCGCGCGTATCTGGGCAATGTGCTCGTCACTCCGAAAGCATCGTGGCTTGGTGAGACATCGCCGATCTTCTTTCCAGTGAAGTCGGAGTTCGTCCATATTGTTCCAAAAGACAACTTGATTTTCTTTTGGTGGGTTTTCCTCCAATCACCAAGATTTCTCCAGAGCTTGCCCGTCGGTTCCGGAGGCACCCGGCCGAGACTGGATCGCGATCTTTTGCTGCGCACGCCCGTTGAAGTCCCGATCCAATCGGTTCGCGAACGAATCGATAATTGTCTGAGGGGCTGCGCGGAAAGGGCGTGGCACGACTACCTGGAGGCCGAGGCGTTATTGAATGCGACGATAAGGTAATTCATGGCTGACATCACACCTCTCGAACTGGAAGGGTTGCAGCGGCTCTTTCAACCCCTCATCGGCGTTAAAATCAACTGGCTTTCCATTCCCAACCGAGCCCTCGCCGGCTTTGAGCCGAGTCAAATCGCGGTCATTGTCAACACACTTCTTGACGCCATTCTGCCTCAAATCGAGTACTTGGCTACTGACGACGAGAACGCAAAGCGATTGCGTGGCATCGGACTTTCCAAATCGCCCGGCATCATTGGGCAGCGCGAATCATACCCGGACTACGTTCATGCCTCCGGCAAACGCGTCGAATTGAAAGGACTTTTCGTCGATAATCCTGCCTTGGCGATGAAGCGTCCTCCGACGGCCCGCGAGCCAAGTGCGCGGCTAAAGGAAAATGTTACGATGGACGTAATTCACCCGGCGAACGACGCGCTCTTGCTGGCGGCCGTTCAACTAACCGAGGACGATTCAGGGGACTGTTCCCCCACCATTACGGACATTGGGGTGTTCTCGATGATCGAGTGCGTTCGCGCAAGGGACGCGAGGCTGGCTGAAGCCGGGGGGCGTTGGATCGATGACATCCCGAAAGTCGTCAAGAAAACCAGCATGCGCAAATTCACTTCAGGAAAGCGGCTGACAGCCGGGGATTTCGAGAAGGACACCAATTTCGGCAAGTTGAAACGAATCCCCTATCCGCCGCTGCAAGAATTCATGCGAAAGCATGGAACAATCGCATGAATTCTCCGTCCGTCCCGGCTCCGGGCCAGACAGTCCGCCTGACCATCGAGGATATCGCCTTCGGGGGCGAGGGCGTCGGCCGCGCGGGCGAGTTTGTCGTCTTTGTCCCCTTTGTCGCGCCCGGGGAAATCGTCGAGGCGGAACTGACTGAAGTCAAGAAGAGGTTCGGACGCGCGCGGCTGCTCCAAATCATCCAGCCGTCGCCCGAACGGGTCGCCCCGCCGTGCCGTTATTTTGGCGATTGCGGCGGCTGCCAGTACCAGCACCTGGATTACGCCGCGCAACTGCGTGTCAAACACAAACAGGTGCGCGACCTCTTCCAGCGCATCGGCGGTTTCGACCCCGCCCTGATCGACCCGGTCATCCCCTGCCCCCAGCCCCTGGGCTACCGCAACCGCCTCATGATCCGCAGCCAGTGGGACAAATTCAAGCAGGCGCTGAACATCGGCTTCATCCGCGCCGACAACCGCCTGGTGGTCGATATCGAGGAATGCATAATCGCCGAGCCGGCCCTCAACGCCCAAATCCAGCAAGTCCGCCGGCGCCCTCCGCCCAAGGGCGGCCTCAAAGTCGTGCTGCGCGTCGCCCCGGAAGGCTGGCGGGTGCCGCACGACTCGTTCTTCCAGAACAACTTCTTTCTCCTCCCAAAGCTGGTCCAGGCCGTCCGCGCCCGGCTGCGGGAAGGCGGCGCGCGCTTTCTCATTGACGCCTATTGCGGTGTCGGTTTTTTTAGCATCGAACTGGCTGATCTGGTGGAGGAATTCGCCGGGGTGGAAGTCGATACCGCGGCCATCGTCGCCGCGCGGCAAAACGCGCGGGCGCGCGGCCGGGCCAACGGCCAGTTTCTGGCCGGACGCACCGAGGAGTTGCTGCCGCGCATGTTCGGACGGTTTGCGGCCGGGCAGACGAGCGTGATCCTGGACCCTCCGCGCACCGGCTGTCCGCCTGCCTTGGTGCAAGCCTTGCGGGAGCGGCGTCCCCGGCAGGTCCTTTATGTCTCCTGCCACCCGGCCACACTGGCGCGGGACTTGAACGTTTTGTGCGCCGGCAATGTCTTTGAAGTGACAAGAATTATTCCGCTGGATATGTTTCCGCAAACTCAGCACGTGGAATGTGTCGCTGACGCCCGACTCCAGGCGCCGCCCCCGCTGACGCATAATCCTTGCCAATAGGCCGCCCGTTCGATCAAACTGGAATCGTCCATGACAGCAGAACAGAAGATCAACCCCCAACAAACCCGGCCCATTCTATTGTCACCCTGGCTCGTCGTGCTCGGCGCGTTGCTATTATATGGTTTAACGCTCAACTCTTGGGTCACCTTGCGCAGCCTTCCCGCCGTTTCGCTGGTCACCGGCTGGGACTGGCACCCCTACCCCCTGCCGTGGCGTGGCGCGCCGCTGGTGCCGCTGTTTATGGTGGTCACCTATCCGATTCGCCTCCTCCCCTTGGCCTGGCAACCGCTCGCTCTCAATGCCTTCAGCGCCCTTTGCGCCGCGCTGACCCTTGGATTGCTCGCCCGCTCGGTGCGTTTGCTGGCGCACGACCGCACCCGGGACCAGCGCCTCCGGGAGCAAGGCGAATACTCCTTGCTCTCCGTTCGAGCGGCCTTCCTTCCCGCGCTTTTCGCGGTCCTGATGCTGGGCTTGCAACGGACATTCTGGCAGAACGCCATTGCCGCCACCGGCGAGATGCTCGACCTGCTGCTGTTTGCGTTTCTGATCTGGTGCCTCCTGGAGTTCCGTGTCCGCCAAAATGACCGCTGGCTCCTGGTCTATTCGTTTGTTTATGGCCTGGGGGTGACCAACAACTGGGCGTTGATTGGCTTCTTCCCTCTCTTTTTGATCGCGGTGATCTGGCTCAAGGGCCTGGCCTTTTTTAATCTCCGCTTCCTGGCGCGCATGAGCCTCTGCGGCCTTGCGGGCCTGTTGCTTTACGCGTTGCTGCCCCTGATTCAATGCCTTGGCGGCAATCGCGATGGCTTCTGGCTGTTGCTGCGCCAGGAAGTGGGCATGCAACTCGGCGTGCTCCATTTGGTTCCTCGCTGGGTTGTGCTGATGGCGGCGATGCCCACAGTTCTGCCGTTGCTCTTCGCCGCCATTCGATGGCCGTCTTTTGAAGGTGAAATTAGCGCCGCGGGCGGCGCCTTGACGCAGTTTGGATTTCGCATGTTGCATCTGGCGTTCCTCTTGTTGCCGTTGGTCCTGTTTTTCGATTTTAAATTCAGCCCCAGCGTCGCGATGCGTGAAGTGCCCATCGGCTTTCTGACTTTCTATTACGTCGGGGCGCTGTGCGTCGGCTATTTCAGCGGATACCTGCTGCTGGTCTTCGGCGCCAAAATGATTCAGGTCTGGGAGAGGCCCGGACCGGCCAGGAAGGTGTTTCGCAAAGCCATGGTGGCCCTGGTGTGGCTCCTGGCGGCGGGAGCGCCCCTCGGCCTGGCCTGCCAGAATGTTCCCTACATCCGCGCCGCCAACAGCGACGGCCTCAAGGTGTTTGCCGACCACACCCTGGATGGCCTGCCCGCCAAAGGAGCCCTGATCCTCAGCGATGATCCGTCGCGGCTGTTTCTGCTCGAAGCCACCTATCTGCGCCGGGGCATTCCCAACCAAAACATCTTGATCGAAACGAGATCGCTCGCGCACCGCGAATACATTCGTTATTTGATTTCGCGCTATGCGGAGTTGAAGGCCGTGATGACGCCGCCGGACCGGTTGCCGCCGGTGCTCCCCACCCAGGCATTGGAATCCTTCATGTACCTCTTTGGCCGAAACCATCTCATCTACTATCTGCATCCCAGTTTTGGATATTACTTCGAACTCTTTTTCCTCAAACCTCACGGCCTGGTCTATGAGCTTAACTCCTATCCCAACAAGTCGCCGCAGCCGCCACTGCCCACCGAGGAGGAGATCAAAGCCAACCAGGTCTTCTGGGCCGCCCTGGAAAAGGAAACTCTCGATTCACTGCCCCAACTCGCCAAACTGGACCCTGACCTGGAGGTCTTGAGCACCGATTACTCCGTGGCGCTGGACTTCTGGGGCGCCGACCTGCAAAAGGCCAATCGCCTCAAAGAGGCCAACGCCAAATTTGCCGAGGCCGTCAAGTTAAACCACGACAATTTCATCGCCAGAATCAACCTTGCCTACAACGGCGATCTCCAAAAAGGCAACCACCGCCCCATAAATTCCCAGGACATGCTCTATCACGCCATTTCCGAATACCACGGTCTGGAACCGGTCCTTGAACTCAACGGCCCGGCCGATGAACCGGGGCTGGACCTGGAGTTGGGCGAAGTGCTGGCGCAAGGGGGCAACCTCCGTCAGGCCGCCGCCCTGTTTACGCGCCGTCTGGAGCTTTTGCCCGGCGATACCGAGGCGGAATTTGCCATGGCCAAAACCTACGCCGACCTCGCCCAAGTGGACAAAGCCCTTGAGTTTCTGCGCAAACTGCGCGGCGACCCAAAGATCAGCTCCTGGCAACTCAACCGTGTTGAAGCCATGGCCTACGTCGCGGCCACCAATTTCCCCGCCGCCGAGCAAATCCTCCAAAACGCGCTCAAGGAAGACCCTAATGACCCCGCCCGCTCCAGCACACTGGCCGAGTTTTACCGCCGCCAGGCCTATGACGCCCAGAACCACAGAAATCCCGCCGAGGCCGCTCATTTCTTCTCCAGCGCCTTGACCAATGTCGAACACGAACTCCAAGTGTCCAGCGGACCCGGCCGCCCCGCTGGCGAACATTTTGACCTTGTCGAAGCATTGCTGCGGAAGGCCGAACTCCAGATGATGCTTTCCTCATACGCCGCCGCCATCACGACCTTCAATCAAATCCTCCAGATTCAACCCCAAAACCCCACCGCCCTGTTCAATCGCGCCCTGGCCAACGTCCAACTTAAGAAAATGCGCGATGCCCGCGACGATTACCTAACCTTCGCCCGGATCGCGCCCCGCCAGTCCTACGCCGTCGATTACCGCCTGGCCGAAATCGCCGCCCTGGAAAAGAACCTCTCCGAAGAAACCCGTTGCCTCAAGCGCTATCTCAAATCCGCTCCCCAGGAAACCGCGGAATATCAAGAGGTCCGGCGTCGCCTGCAGAAGCTGGAGGGCCACTAATCCGAATTCCGGATGCGGGTCACCCACGTCATTACACGCCTGATTATCGGTGGCGCGCAGGAAAACACGGTGGCGACGGTTCTCGGTCTCCAGGACCGGCCCGGCCTCCAGGTCAATCTCATTGCCGGCCCCACCGCCGGCCCGGAAGGTTCCATGGAATCGGCTTTCGCCAACCACCCCCACCTGTTCACCGTTGTTCCCTCTTTGGTCCGCCCCATCGCTCCGGTCCGTGATGCCCTGGCCTGGATGTGCCTGGAACGGATTTTCCGCGCCGCCCGCCCGGCCATCGTCCACACTCACAGCGGCAAGGCCGGCATCCTGGGCCGCCTGGCCGCCCGCCGCGCCGGCGTTCCGGTCATCATTCACACCATTCACGGCCCTTCCTTCGGTCCTTTTCAACGCACGCTTCCCAACCTCGCCTTTCGCGCCGCCGAACGGCGGGCCGCCAGGGCAACGACACACTTTATCAGCGTGGCTGACGCCATGACACGCCAATACCTGGACGCCGGCATCGGCCGGCCCGGCCAATTTACCCGCATCTTCAGCGGATTTGCCCTCGCGCCCTTCCTGGCCGCGCGCGACGACCCCGCCTTGCGCGCCCGATTGGGCATCGGGCCTGATGATTTTGTCGTCGGCAAAATCGCCCGCTTGTTCAAACTCAAGGGGCACGACGACCTCATCGACGCCGCCCCCGCCGTTCTGGAACGCCACCCCAAAACTAAATTTCTTCTTGTCGGCGATGGCGTCTTGCGCAAACACCTGGAAGAGCGCATCCGTTCCCTCGGCCTGGAAAACAACTTCATCTTCGCCGGCTTGATTCCCCCCGGCGAGATTCCCGGCCTCCTCGGCGTCATGGACGTGGTGGCGCATCTCTCGCGCCGCGAGGGACTTGCCCGCGCCTTGCCCCAAGCCCTTGCCGCGGGCCGCCCGGTGGTTGCGTGCGACTGCGACGGCGCCGGCGAAGTCTGTTTTTCCGACCGCACCGGATTCCTCATTCATCCGGGCGACAGGGCCGCGTTGGCGGGCCGGCTGCTTCAACTGGCCGAAGACAAGGCCTTGCGCTGGCGCCTTGGCCAATGCGGCCAGGACTTCGTGCGCCAGCATTTTGCCCTGGAAACAATGGTGGACAATATTTACGCTCTATACCGGCAACTCGCCCCGGATTATCCGTGAACATTGTTGTCGTCTATCCCGTCGCCTTTGTTTCCGCCGCGTTGGCATCGGCCCTCTCGCTGCCTCTGTGGCGCCGTTGGTGCCGGCAAAGCGGCGCCATAGACGAGCCGGGCCAGCGCAAAATTCACGCCAGCCCGATCCCCCTGGCCGGCGGATTGGCGGTCATGACCGGTCTGCTGGTTCCGTTGCTGGCCGGCGCTCTCGTGGCCTTTGGCGACACGCGCTCCAGAATCGCCGCCCTCTTTCAATACGGATTGGGCCGGCGGGCCGTTCAACTGCTGGGCATCATGGCCGGTGCCTTGGGCATGCTCTTGATCGGTCTGCGCGATGACAAGGTCGAGTTGCGGCCCGCATCCAAATTCGGCGGCCAGTTCCTGATCGCCCTGCTGGTGGCGGCGGTCGGGGTGCGCGTCACTCTCTTTGTTCACAGCCTGCTTTTCAGCTACGCCGTCACCGCGCTGTGGATTGTCACCGTCGTCAACGCCTTCAATTTCATGGATAACATGAATGGACTGTGCGCTGGATTGGGGATCATTGGCGCCGCCTCTTTCGGATCTATCGCTGCCGTCCAGGGACAGTACCTCGTAGCCGCCATCTCCTTCCTCATCATCGGCGCGCTGGCCGGTTTCCTGCCCTTCAATTATCCCCGCGCCACCGCCTTCCTGGGTGACGCCGGAAGTCACTTGACAGGCTTTCTGCTGGCCGTTCTGGCCATTCTGCCTCACTTTTACTCTGTCAAACATCAGAAACCGCTCGCCGTTCTCACTCCCCTGCTCGTTCTGGCTGTCCCCCTGGCCGACATGGTCTGGGTCGTGCTTCTGCGCTGGAAAATGAAGAAACCATTTTACGTCGGCGATACCAACCATCTCTCGCACCGCCTGGTGCGCTGCCGTCTCAGCCCGGCCCGCGCCGTCGCCCTCATTTGGCTGCTGGCGGCCCTGGCGGGAGCGGCGGCTTTCCTTTTGCAATGATCTCCGTCGAGGAGGTCGTCGTCGTGCTGGCGGCAATGGCCTCGGACAACACCGCCAGCGCCTCGGCCCGCGGCACCGAGCCGATCAGCCGCTTCTCCTCAAACGTGCTGACCACCGGGACATTCCGCTGCTCGCTGGCCAGCAGCACCGGCAACGCGTCCAGCAACTTCTGACCCGGCCGCAAACACGGCGGTACGGGCCGCATCAATTCCATCGCGATCACCGCGCTCAATTCCTTGCCCGCCCCAAGATACTCCTTCAAATCCTGCAACGCCACCACCCCCAGCAGCCGGAATTGCTTATCGACCACCGGCAAAAAATTGTTCGACCCCGTCAGAAAACGTTCCGCGATTTCCGGCAACGTCGTGTTCTCACGCACCGGCTTCACCGGCGCCCGCATCATGTCCCCTATCGTTTGCTCGGTCGCCGCTCCCAGCCGGTAACTCTCCACCTCAAGGCTGCGCAATCTCAGCGGCTCGGTGTAAATCGAATGGGCATGCAGTCCGCGCGACACCAGCGTGGAAATGGCGCAGCCCAGCATCAACGCCGGCATCAGCGAATAGTTCTGCGAGATTTCCAGCACCATCACGATCGCCAGCAGCGGCGAGCGCGTGGTGGCCGCAAACACACTGCCCATGCCCACCAGGGCAAAAACGCCGATGGGCATCTGCGCCGGCGCCAATCCCCCGTCCTGCAGCGCGTGCGCCAGCACGCTCCCCAAGCCGGCCCCCAGAAAAAGCGTGGGCGTGATCACTCCCCCCACAGCCCCCGATCCAACCGTGATCACTGTCGCCAGCAGCTTGGCCAGGAAAATCCCCAGCAACACCTCCAGCGTCATCGGTTGCTGGATGATCCGGTTGGTCACTTCGTAGCCATTCCCCCACACCTCCGGAAACCCAATGGCAATGGCCCCCACCAGCACCCCCCCCGCGGCCATCCGCGCATACAGGGCCGGCACCCGTTTGAATATCTCCCCGCTCAGCCGCAGCAGCTTCAGAAACGTCGCCCCCAGCACCCCTGCGAAAAACCCCAAAATCACAAACCACGGCAATTGCGTGATGCTCGTAAAATTGAATCCCGGCACCTCATACCACGGATGCACTCCGAAAAAACTGCGCGACAGCATGGACGACACCACCGAGGCGCAGAGCAGCGGCGCGAACAGGTTCATGGAAAAATTCCCGAGCACAATGTGCGCCGCAAACACCGCCCCGGTGATCGGCGCGTTGTACGCCCCGGCGATGCCCGCCGCCGCCCCGCACGCCACCAGCAGCCGCAATCGGTACGGCTGCCACCCCGCCAACTGGCCCCACTTCGACGCCATCGTGGCCGACAATTGCGTGATGCCTCCCTCCCGCCCGATCGACGCCCCGCTGCCGATGCTGATCAACGACGAAATCGCCCGGATGATCCCGCTCCGAAACGGCAGCCGTCCGTCCCCCGCCACCACCACTTCCAACATATTGGTCGAGCCTTGTTTGCCCGCCAGGCGCAGACCCCAAAAGAGCACGCTCCCGGCGGCCAGCCCTCCGAACATGGGCGTCAACAATACCCACTGCCAGGGCAGCGACCGCGCCACCTGCGCGATGGTTTGGCCCGGATGACCGACCAGCAGATACTGCACCCCCTCGATCGAACCGTAAAAAGCAACGTCGATCACGCCCCCCATCAGGCCCACCACCGCGGCCAGCAACAGATGCAGCGCCTCCTCGCTCAGCCACAGACGCTCGCGCACCCGCAACGCCTTCTGCCAGTGCCGGCGCGCAAAATTCCGGGCGGCTTCCAAAAACCGTTCAATTGTAGTGGGCCACCGCGCCATGCGCGAGGTCACTTATGATTATTCTTGGCGCAAGACGCAAACCTCTTTTTAATGACGCCAATGCGGCCCATCCGTGCGCTCCTGGTTTATTTTGCCGTCGTTTTCATCGGTGGCGCCTTGCTGGCGCCGTGGCTTTTCTGGCTCGCTCAATGGCTGGCCGGGCTTTCTCCCGCCTTAAGCGCCCTCGCCGCCCATCCCTTTCATCGCTTCGTCGATCGCTCCTTGCTCGGCGTCGCTTTGCTCGGCTTGTGGCCGTTGTTGCGCCACTGCGGCCTGCGAGGCTGGGCTGGCATTGGCTTCGCAACGGGCGGCCATGCGCCCGCTGAAATCCTCCGCGGCTTTTCCCTCGGATGGGCATCGCTGGCCTGCGCCGCGCTTCTCGCCTTTCTCGGCGGCGTCGGCGCTTCCGCCGGTTCCCATTCCGCCGCCCAACTCTCGGTCGCTCTTCTCGGCGCGGCGCTGACCGCCGTGATTGTGGGAGTTCTGGAGGAGATGCTTTTCCGCGGCGCGCTCTTCGGTATCTTGCGCGATGCGATGCCGTGGCCCGCCGCGCTGGCTGTCAGCAGCGCCGTTTATTCCCTGGCCCACTTTATTCGATCCCCCCAATCCGGTGCTTCCGTGCATTGGTATTCCGGCCTGGCGCTCCTCCAAGAAATGTTCCGCCATCCCCCCGGTCTTATTCCCGCCTCCTTGACCCTCTTTGTGGCCGGGGCGATCCTCGCCTTGGCCTATCAGCGCTCCGGCGCGCTCTACTTCTCCATCGGTCTTCACGCGGGGTGGATATTCTGGCTCAAATCCTGGCGGCTTTTCTTCCACCAGGACGGTCCTGGCAAAACCTTCTGGGGCACGGACAACCTGCTCGACGGCTGGCTGGCTTTCCTCATCCTGCTGGGCGTGTTCTGTATAGTCGCGCGCCGGCGGCCCCTTAATCCGAAGAGGCATTTAACAGGAGCACACTGAACGAGGTCATTTTCCTTTTCTCTGTTCTGATGCCTCCTGTTAGATTTTGATTCCTATGCATCCACTATTCCCGAAAGCCAACGGATTAACAGAAACCATCATCGCCGCCGCCATCGAAGTGCATCGGGACAAGGGGCCGGGCCTGATCGAGTCCATCTACGAGTGGTGTTTGACCAAGGAACTTGGGCTGAGGGGTTTGACATTCCTCGATCAGAAACTGGTGCTCATTGAATACAAAGGGTTCACTCGGGAGGAGCCGTTGCGATTTGATGTGCTGGTGGAGGATTGTGTCCTGGTGGAGGCGAAGGCTGTGGAAAAGATTCTCCTCCTTCACAAGGCACAGCTTCTAAGCTACATGAAGTTGCTTAACGTGCCGCTGGGGTTGCTGATCAATTTCCATGAGATGAAGGTGACTGACGGTGTGCATCGGCTCATTCTCCCTGGCGCAAATCAATGAGCCGTAAAAAGCATATAACAGGAGCAAACAGAGGAAACGGAGGCAGAAACCTTCGAAGCTCCGGCCCTGTGCCTGCTACCGGGTCATTTCCCTTTTCTCTGTTCTCTCCGTTGCCTCCTGTTAGATTTTAATTCCTATGCATCCACTATTCCCTGAAGCCAACGCCGGGGAGATGACAAGAAATGGCCGGTTTTAAACAACGCCGGGAAAGCCTTGCTCAATGGGCCGGACGAGCTTGTTTCCAATGAAATTGAGCGCGTGAATCAGACCTCAAACCATTCTGAACCGGATTGGGCCACAACATTGACCTCCCGGTTCCCGCGAGCCACGTACATCCTTCCCATGTCTGTGATCCTCGCCGGCGCGCTCGCGCTCGCGCTTTGGTCGATGTCCCGTCCGGCAGACGGGGCCAAATTGCGCCGGCCCGGCGCCGACAATCCGCCCGGCGCTGACGCCTCCGCCGCTTTCAACCCGCTCTCAGCCGGCAGTCTCGTTAAAGGCCTTGGCTCCCCCGCCGCCAGTGGAGGTCTCTGGCCCCAGTTCCGCGGCCCGAATCGGGATGACTCCAGTCCCCAGAACACCCCACTGGCGCGCGCCTGGGAATCTCAGGGACCTCGCCAAGTTTGGGCGGTGGATTGCGGCGAGGGCTACGCGGGCGCCGCCGTGCGCGCAGGATGCGTCTATCTCATGGACTACGACGCCGAAAAAAAACAGAACGCCCTACGCTGCCTTTCCGCCGCCGATGGCAAGGAATGCTGGCGTTACGCCTATCCGCTGGTTTTGAAGCGCAACCACGGAATGACCCGCACCGTTCCGGCCGTGACCGAGACGCGGGTTGTGGCCATGGATCCCAAGTGCAATGTGATCTGCCTGGACGCCCAGACCGGCGCCTTCTGCTGGGCCATCAATCTTCCGCGAGAATTCGGCGCCACCATCCCACCGTGGTACACGGGCCAATGCCCATTGATTGACAGCAATGCCGTCATCCTCGCCTCTGGCGGCCCCAACGCCCTGCTGCTGGCCGTCGATCTGGATACCGGCCGCCCCCTCTGGCGCACCCCTAATCCGCGTGGCTGGAAAATGACCCACTCCTCCGTCATGCCGATGGATTTCGCCGGACAGCGTTCCTACATCTACTGCGGCAGCGGCGGCGTCACGGGCGTCTCCGCCAAAGATGGCGCGCCGCTCTGGGAAATTACCGACTGGAAAATCAGCATCGCCAACATCCCCTCCCCGCTCGTGTTGGATGGGGGCAGGATTTTCCTTTGCGGTGGCTACAATGCCGGCGCCATGATGCTGCAACTCAAGGACGTCAATGGCCAATTCACACCGCAAGTCCTATTCAAGCTCGCGCCCGAAGTTTTCGGCGCAACCCAGCACACTCCCATCTTCCATGACGGCCACATTTACGGCGTCCGCCCCAGCGGCCAATTCGTTTGCCTCGACCTCTCCGGCCATGTCCTTTGGGCCAGCCCGATGGGCAAGGATTTCGGCCTGGGCTCCTTCCTGCTGGCCGACGGGCTGTTCTTCGTCTTGAATGATTCCGGGACTCTGACCCTCGTGGAAGCCGCCGCCGACGCTTATCATCCGCTGGCGGAAGCCAAAGTATTGACAGGCCGCGAATCCTGGGGACCAATGGCCCTGGTCGATGGCCGCCTCCTGGTTCGCGACTTGACCCGCCTGGTCTGTCTCGATGTCTCGGCAAGCCAGGTCGCCTCCGTTTCCCCCTCCCTCCCGCCCCGAAATGACAAATGACAAATTCTCAATGTCAAATTTTCAATCAAATAGGTGAATACACCCTACTGCGCCTGCTGCTGGCTCAGTTCGTCCAGAAACAGCACTTGCTGATGGCCCGGTTTGCCAACCAGCGCAATGGGCCGGTTGGGAAACAGCGCGAATAACTCCCGTTCGTTGATATAATCAACGCGCGAAGCCCCCGCCGCGGCCGGAGGAGGCGCGGATTGCCGGGCCGTTCGCTCGGCGGGCCTGGATTGCGGGTGGAACGCCGCGGCAAAGATCACCACCAACGGAACCACCACCGCCGCCGCGATCTCAATCCCGCGCCGTCGCAACCGCCGGCGTCGGATGGCGTCCAACCCGCCCGCCAGGCTGGCTTGGCGCAAGGCCTCAAGGCGGTCATCGCCGAGAACGTCTGTCAATAATTCGTCGTGGCCCGATTTTCTCATGGCTCCCCCAATTTTCGCAAAATGCTTTCGCGCAGCCGCCGGCGCAAGCGCAACAGCCGCGATTCGACCGCCTTCTCCGTCGCCCCGGCGATGGCCGAAAGTTCGCGGATCGTTTGGCCGTTCACATATTTGGCTTCGATCAGCCCCCGCTCGTCATCGCTCAGTTCCTCCAGCGATTCGTCCAGCGCCGCGCCCAGGGCGTCCTCCGCCGGTTCCGGCGCCTCCGCGCGCCGTTCCAGCGCGAAACGGCGCAGCAGTTCGATGTGGCGCCGGTGGCTGCGTCCGCGGTCGCGGGCGGCATTGCGGGCGACGGCCTTGAGCCAGCACCAGAAGACCTCCTCGGAATCAAAGACCCGCGCCGAGCGGGCCACGCGCAGCAGCGTCTCCTGCAACGCGTCGCGCGCCTCCTGTTCCTGGCCGCGCGTGACGGCCAGCAGGAATTGATAAAGCCGGTCGAAATAAAGGTTGTGGAATTCGCGGAAGGCCTCCTCCCCGCCCAGCGCCATCTGTCGCGTCAACAATTGGATGGACGCCGCGGCCGGGCGGTTGAGGCAGGTTTCCGGCACGGTGGAAAATTCCCGCGGTTTCAACGTCAGCAAAAACCCGGCGGCTGGATGCGGCGCGGTCACGGCGGGGAAGGTTGCGGCGGAACCTGCATTTGTTGCAACATTTTCTTCATCTTTTCCATCGCTTTGTGTTGGCTTTCCATCTCTTTCTTGAAATTGGACATCGATTCGTCCCACGAACCGTTGGCCGCATTGTTGAAATTCTCCCTGCCCAGCAGGGCGCCGAGGACGCCACCGCCTTTATCGCTGAGATTTTCCTCGCCGGGCAGCGAACTGATGACCTTGCGCGTCACCTCCACGGCCCGTTCTGTGCCGGTGACGATCAATAGGTCCGCGTCGGCGTAATAATGAAACTTTGGCGCTGAAGTCTCGCCGAGGTCTTTGGTGAGGATTGTTTCGATGATATTTTGAAGTTTGTCCAGGCTCTCATCGATGACCTTCCGCCGGTCTTGTTCATTTGTGGATTGGGTTTTGGTCGCAATGTATCCGCTCAAATTGAACGACTCGATTCTTATCTCGGGTTTCGGCGGCATCTGGTTGGTTTTAACAATCAGCAGCCCGGGAAAAGGACCGGGGGCAAACGAGCTGGCGTGTTGTTCACATACGAACTGGCCCCCGCTGGCCGCGCTGAACGCCTCCAAATCCAGGTCCGGCTCCATCCCATGCACCACCGCGTCGCCGATCTTGATCTGGTTCAGACCCGGCTCGACCACGATGTTGACCTCGGGATAAATCTGCCGCAACACCGCCACCACGTTGCCGAGTGTCGCCGGCTGGTTCGGCCCCCAAAAGCCCGCTCTTATGTCGCCGTTTTGAATCGTGATGATGGCATCCACTTTCGCTTCGCCTGGAAGGGCCCCTTGGGGTTGGGGGGGGTCCGCCAAGGCGGCCCCGCCCGCCAAAAGAAGTATGCCAGCCAATAAGATGTTTCGTTCCGTCATTGTTTTCATTTCCCACAACACGCCTGCCAGACCCAAAATCCCGCAAAAAATCGAAGCCAAATCAATCTTTTCAAGCCCAACCTGCTCGCGACCGGGCGCATCTTGACACTGCCTCGGGTGGCGCGACCGTCCCGGTCGCCGTGGCTGGCGTCTCGCCGGCCACATTCCTGGCTTCTTGTACTCGTGTCCTCAATGGTAGCTGTATCAAGATGCGCCCGGTCGCGGCGATGAAGTGGCTTGATTTGCGGCAACAGCCCAAGAGGATGCCGCAAAAGCAGGTGTTGGCCTGGTGGTTGACCCGGCGGGCCACGGCGCACCGGCGCTGGGTCAGCGAGCAATTGGGCATGGGGGATGAGTCGCGCGTGATTTATGAAATCATGGCGGCATGGGCGATTTGCGGTGACGACTGCGGTTGCGTCCCGGACGCTGGGCCGAAAACCCGCTGACGATTTACCTTGCTCATGTTCACCCTTTGTCATATAAAGCTGTTGTAATTGCCTCCACGAGTCACCGACTCTTTTTTTTCGCCGACGACCCGCGCGCAGAGCTTGGTGTGGACCGGGCTGACAAACCACGATCAACGTTTGGCATGATGCAGAAACGAGACATTATGAAAACGATCACACAGAAAATCCTTTTACTCGCACTGGGGTGGGCCGCGCTGGCGTTCAATCTATCGGTCATGCACGAGGCCAAAGCCGCTTCCGGGGCGTGGACGGCGACCGGCCCGCTGACCGACGCACGCTCTTTTCACACGGCTACCTTGCTGCCCAATGGGAAGGTGCTGGCCGCGGGAGGCTTTGGCTATGATGGCAACAGCATTTTGTCCGGTGCGGAGTTGTATGATCCGGCCACCGGGACGTGGACGGCAACCGGCTCGATGACCACCGCACGCGGGAGTCACACGGCGACGTTGCTGGCCAATGGAAAGGTGCTGGTCGCGGGGGGAGACGATGGCACCATCTCTCTTTCCAGCGCGGAACTGTATGATCCGGCCACCGGGAAGTGGATGGCGACCGGCTCGATGACCACCGCACACGAACATCACACGGCCACGTTGCTGGCCAATGGAAAGGTGCTGGTCGCGGGGGGGGAAGAAGATGATACCAACTATATTCCCAGCTCGGAGCTGTATGATCCGGTTAGTGGGACGTGGACGGCGACCGGCTCGATGACCACCGCACGCGCTGGTCACACGGCCACGTTGCTGCCCAATGGGAAGGTGCTGGTCGCGGGGGGCTATGATGGTACCGTCTATTTTTCCATCGCGGAGTTGTATGATCCGGCCACCGGGAAGTGGACGGCCACCGGCCTGCTGACCGGCGCACGCGATGTTCACACGGCTACCTTGCTGCCCAATGGAAAGGTGCTGGTCGCGGGGGGCTTTAATGATATCAACTCTCTTTCCAGCGCGGAGCTGTATATTCCGGCCACGGCGAAGCCGACGGCTCCGGCTCGCTAATTAGTTCACCAGAGTCACATCTGTAACCGTTTAGCTTGTATTCAGTCAAGCATCGGAGTCACATTTTAACATTTGATCTGGTGCCAGTTTTCCGCCGTCATTTCGCGGATGAACAACATGATCCAAATGTTAAATCTTAATATGTGACTCTAATGGTGCCTTTTCGGCTGACGTTCATTTGATCTGTTTAATATGACCCTCATTTCCTCGGGTTTTCAGCCTTCAAATCTTTTTCATGCGTTTATTGGGCGTGCGCGCGCGGTAGGGCGTTCTTCACGTAACGGTCGAACCAGCGGATCATCTCATAGAGTTCCTGTTCCTGGGACTCCATCGCCGAGTACAAGTGCGGTTCGTGGGGAAGCATGACCAGGCGCGCAATGCCCCCGTTGCCTCGGATGGCCTCGTAGAGCTTTTCCGCTTGGAGCGGTGTTGTGCCGGGGTTTGCGTCATCTTCGCCGTGCATGATCAGCAGCGGCAGCTTCAGCTTATCCGCGGAGAAGAACGGGGAGACTTTGAAATAGACCTCCGGCGCCTCCCAGACCGACCGCCGCTCATTCTGAAAGCCAAATGCTGTCAGAGTCTTGTTGTAGGATCCGCTGGTAGCAACGCCGGCGCGGAAGAGATCGGAGTGCGCGAGCAAATTCACTGTCATGAGAGCGCCGTGGCTGTGGCCAGTTACGCCGATACGATCGGGGTCGGCCACCCCGATCTCGACGGCCTTGTCAACCGCTGCTTTGGCGTCAGCGACGAGTTGCTCAAGGTAAGTGTCGTAGGCCTTTTTTGGATCCCCAACGATTGGAAATGCCGCATTATCGATGATGGCATATCCGGCCAGCAGCACGAAACGGTAATCATACAGCCGCGTAAAAGTTTGTTGCGATCCCGTGACCTGTCCTGCCTCCGCCGCTCCGGCGTAATCGAGGGGATATGCGTAGAGGATCGTTGGAACGCGGGTCCCTTCCTTGTAATCAGGCGGGAGGTAGATGGTGAAAGACAGGTCCAATCCATCCTGCCGCTTGTACTTGACGAGGTGTTTGCGGATCGCGCGCACCGCCGGCGTGGGATCGGGGATATGCGTCAGAGGCTGCGATGTCCAGGCATACCCCGCTTCGCCGGCGGGAGCGTTCGGCACGGCTGTGGCGGAAGTGAGCAGGAAAAGGTTGGGAGGTTCCGTGGGCGACTGATGCCAGGTAAGCAGTTTGGTTGACGTGCCGCCCGCGAAACCGACGAAGCGCTCCAAAGCCTCCTTGCTGCATCGGAAAAGCCGTTCTGACGCGCCAGTCTGGATGTCGAGGCGATCCAGAAACGGACGGTCCCCATCCGGCGAAGATCCTTGTCCACTGAGGTAGATCGAATCGCCCTCTTGCCTTACGACGAAAGCGCCGTTGGCAAGCGGCTTGAACACTGGATAGCCGGGGTTTTTGTAGTGTTCGTCCGCGCTCAGGTCCCACAGCAGCCGCAGGTGGGCCGTCGGGTGATCGACATCAGCCACAAAGGTTCTTCTCCAATGGCGGTTCTCGTCGAAGTCGGTGAGCAGAGCGAAATTTGTCTCTTCGCCCCACAGAAAGCCAGCGAAGCGTTGCTCCATCCGGAGGATTTCCTTCGGCGGGCTGGTGAAGGGCGCGCTTTGCATCATCACTTTGTCGCGTTCGGGCACTTTCACATTCCAGTCTCCGCCGTCGAGGGCTTCGGCCCACACCAATGTCGCCGGCATGTTGGCGCGCCAATCGAAGTCGCGGGGACCCGTGCGCACACCGTGGATGGGAACCCGGTCTGCGAGGGGGATTTGCGCCACGCGGTAAACGATCTTTCCGGCGCGATCCCAGACGTTCACGTCGCGGGGGAACCTTTCCGAAGTCACCAGATGCGAGTATGGCCGTCGGATTGCCTCGACGAGTATGTGCTCGCCATCGGGGGCCGCATTCAGATCCGCGTAGGCAGCCACCGGTCCGATCGTCGTCACGGCCCCAGTTGTTGTATCGACTAAAGCGACTTGCGACGCCGAGTAATAGTCGAACAGGTCTTCGTCGTGCTGGTTCTTGAGCACGTCGCGCGTCTCGTAGGTGCTGCTCTGCCCTTTCTCACCACTGGTCTCCTGGATGCTTGGGCCGATGGAGACGACTTCTTCCGACGGAGGCGGACCTTGTTTTGGCGGCACCAGTTTGACCAGCAGCGTCTTTTGATCGGCCATCCACTGGATGGTGCTGCCGAGCATCGGGTTGAGCCGGAGGTCTCCGACGCGATGCACTTCGCCGCTGTCCCCATCGCCAACCCACAGTTCAACCGAGTCCACCCCGGTGTTTTCAAAGGCGAACCGTTTGCCGTTGGCCGACCAGATTGGTGATCCGGCGCAGACGCCTGGCGGGAGCGCGACGTGTATCTCCGAAGCGTCCGAGATTTTCAGGAGCGCATAGTCGTTGGCGCAGGGAGCGATGCCGTATCCACCCGGCGTCGAGTGGTTGCTGCGGTTGCGGGGTTCGACGCGATTTCCGGCCAGACGAAGAAATGGCTCCGCCACGCGGGTGATGGATGGATATTCGACCCAGGTGACGAGGATCGCCTTGTCGCGCGCCGGGCTCAGCACGGGCACCGCGGGCGCTGGAGCATGCAGGACGTCCAGGACGTTCTGAGGCGGCTTGTCGTATGTCGATCGAAAGGCTGGCGTCACAGGCGCGGCAGCCGGCGACGGCAAGGGCGCGGCCGCCACCCAAGCACTAACACCGGCAGCGACGACGGCCAGCGTAGCGAAACCAAAGGCTGCAGTTTTCATATGTTTCTGTACTTGCTTCACGACCTCGGGTGTGATCTGGAGGCGTCGCGAAAGAGAGTCATTCTTGGACTTGACTCAGCACGGCGCGATTCTCCCGGAAGGATGCTCTGGTGTCAAGTGATTCGTCTCGACCTGTCAGTTGCGGAGCCTGTCGTCTGAATGGGCAAGTCGCGGATGAGGTCAAATACGTGATCCAGCATCGCGCGGATCACTTGAAACCTCTCGGTCTCTTTGCTTGTTACCCCCTTTTTCCGGGTCGTATGTCCAGACAACCCTGGCGCTAACCGCCACTTTATCCCCTCAAATGAATTGCCGCGCCAAACACGCTTAGCGAATTGAGCACACCACCGAGACGCGAAGACTATTGACGCTCGCTGCCGCAGGAGCAAGACTGCGCTATGCTGGTTTGTGTAGATTGGCGGCCCCGGCCTCTTTTAACAGGCTGGATGCTTATGTCTGCTTTGACCGTCTTTGGCCAGGACAATTGGCCGTCGTTTCGCGGTCCTGGCGCCTCCGGCATTGCGGATGAGGTCACGCCGGCCGTCTGGAATGTCACCAACTCGCGAAACATCCTTTGGAAAACGCCGCTCCCCGGCCTGGGCCATTCCAGCCCGGTGATCTGGGGGAACAAGCTATTCGTCACCACCGCTGTCAACGAAAGCAGATCTCCGTCTCTCAAAGTGGGTTACTATGGCGATGGGGCCTCCTCGGATGATTATGAAACGCAGCAGTGGCGGGTTATCTGCCTCAACAAGAAGAGCGGCCAAGTCCTTTGGCAAGCCACCGCACATGAGGGCATGCCGCGCGTCAAGCGCCACCCCAAAGCCACCCACGCCAATTGCACCACCGCGACCGACGGCACGAACCTCCTGGCTTTTTTCGGTTCCGAGGGCCTTTACTGCTACGATCTGGAAGGCCATTTGCGCTGGACCAAGGACTTGGGCGTGCTCCGCGCCAATCCCTCCGTCTATAATGATCGCTGGGACACCAACGGGAACCAATATGAATGGGGTTTTGCCAGTTCTCCTGTCGTCTATGCGGGCCGGGGCTTTGTGCAGTGCGATGTGCTGGGCCAGGGCTTCGTTGCCGCGTTTGACATCCACGACGGCCGCGAGATTTGGCGCGCGCCGCGCAACGACACCGCCACCTGGAGCACGCCCAATGTCTGCGTGGCCGGTCAGCGTCCCCAATTGGTGGTCAATGGCTGGAGGCAAATGGCCGGTTACGATCTCCGCACGGGCGCGGAAATCTGGCATTTGTCCGGCGGCGGCGATTGCCCGGTGCCCACGCCTCTTGTGTGGAGCAATATCATCTTCCTGACCAGCGGCCACGGCCCGCGCACGCCGGTCTATGCCGTCAAGGCCGATGCCGCGGGTGACATCGCGCCGCGCGATGGCGCTGCGGCTGGCGAGTATATGCTCTGGAGCACCTACCGCGGCGGCGCCTACATCGAGACGCCCATCGTGTGCGACGGCCGCCTCTACACCTGCAACATGGACGGCATTCTTCACTGTTTCGATGCTGCCACCGGCCAGCTCTTCTATAAGGAACGCCTCGGCGCGGGCGGTGATGCCTTTACCTCGTCTCCCGTGGCCTCGCGCGGCAAAATCTATTTCGCCAGCGAGCAAGGCCTGGTCTATGTCCTCCAGCCGGGCCCGCAATTGAACATCATCGCCACCAACCGCCTGGAGGAATCCTGCCTGGCCACCCCGGCCATCTCCGAGCGAACGCTCTTTTACCGCACGCAAACCCAAATCATCGCCATCGCCGAGAAACAACCTTCCACTTGACTTGCAGCTTTTTAGCCACGGTATTCAGACAGTTGCTTGACCTGTCCTCGCACCTGCCGGCCCCTCTTGACGCTACGCTCAAAAAAGATTTTCCAGTCGCCTTGATCCATCCCATATTTCGCCGATCAACACCCTCCTCTTCCACCACGCGCTGATAACCCCTGATCGCGATGGTGCGATACTCCGCGCGTAAATTGGCGCCGGTCGGGATGCCCACGCTCTCCCTTTGCCCGCGGCTGACGATGGTGTCAAAGGTCTCGATTAATTGTTTGGCCCTGCTCATCTCGATCGCGCCGATGTGATTGCGGCGATCCTGCCCTCCCACCGGCCACTTTGCAAACCTTGCTCTTGTCGAAACCTGCCTTCCACACCCCTGGTCGATCGGTGTTAATCTGGTGGTGAAATCAATCTCGCGCTTCCAAGCCTCTCCAACCACGCCCCCCATTTATGCGTCTTTTGCGCCTTTTTGCGGCCAACCTCCTCTCCATCAATGAATTGCGCCTTTTTTCATCTGTCTCAATCTGTGTCCATCTGTGGCTCAAAAAAATCTTCAAAAATTCTGCCCTTTTTCCCCCAGTCGGTTTTCCCCCCTCGTAGAAATATGATCAACTCCTGCGCGTGAAGGCATGGATGATGCCCTTGTTGGGAAAATCGCGGGTCGATCAAGCAGGCGCCCAAACCGCCCGCGCCACCCTTTCCCGTTCCCTTCTTCCCGGCGCGCCATTTTTGCCAATTTCCCCATATTTTCCCTTTTCCCTCATTTTATGAACGACAGACCCCGTTTCCCTCTCCCTTCCCCCCTCGGGGAAGATCCTTTGCTGCCGCTTGCGCTCGGACTGGGGGCTGGACTTTCGGCCTGCGCCGGTCAAATTACCTCGTGCCGGATGACCTGCGAGTCCAATCGCCCCCGCCCAAACCGCTGCTGGTTTTTGACGGGGACTGCGGGTTTTGCCGCCGCTGGATCGCCCGCTGGAAACGCGCAACCGGGGAGGCGGTCGATTATCAGCCCTTCCAGGATGACGCCGTCACCCGCCAATACCCCGAAATCCCGCGGGCGGACTTCGAGCACTCCGTGCATTTGATCCTGCCGGACGGCTCGGTTTATCGCGGGGCCGACGCGGTGTTTCGCTCACTGGCTGCCGGGGGAAAGCATCGCTGGATGGCGGCCCTCTACCGAAAAATGCCCTCCTTTGCCGACTTGAGCGAATTGCTCTATGAGGAAGTGGCGCTCCATCGCACCTTTCTCTCGCAATTGGACCGGGTTTATTCTGGGCCGGGTACCGAGCCGCCGTCTTATCTCGGTGTCCGGTTTTTGTTTCTGCGCGGGCTGGCGCTCATTTACCTGATCGCCTTCGTCTCCTTTTGGGTGCAAATGCCCGGCTTGATCGGCAGCCACGGGATTGCTCCGGCGCAGCACTTCATGGCCGCTGTCCGCGCGGCGGTCCAGCAGCAGCACCTGGGCCTGGAACGTTTCCATGACTTTCCCAGCTTTGCGTGGTGGGGCGCCGGCGATGGCGCGCTCCGGTGGCAATGCGGCCTGGGCGCCGCCTGCTCCGCCGCATTGCTCGTTGGCATCGCCCCGGCGCCGATGCTGTTCCTGCTCTGGGCGCTTTATCTTTCGCTCTGCGTCATTTCCAGCCCGTTCCTGAATTTTCAGTGGGACATCCTGCTGCTGGAAACCGGCTTTCTGGCCATTTTCTTCGCTCCCTGGCAATGGATCGAGCGCCCCTCACGCCAGGCCCACCCCCCGGCGTTGGTGTTATGGCTCTTGCGCTGGCTGCTCTTCCGCCTCATGTTCGAATCCGGCTGCGTCAAACTGATGAGCGGCGACATTTCATGGTGGAACCTGACCGCTCTGAAAGTTCATATTGAAACGCAGCCCCTTCCCACCTGGATCGGATGGTACGCGCATCGGTTGCCCGCCGCGGCCCTGGCCGCCTCTCAATTCCTGATGCTGATCATCGAGCTGGCCGTGCCCGCCCTTATCTTCTGCGGACGGCGCTGCCGCCTCCTGGCCGCGGGAGTGTTCGCGTTGTTCCAGCTCATTATTCTATTGACAGGCAATTACGGCTTTTTCAACTGGCTCACCATCCTGCTGTGCGTTCCGCTCCTGGATGACAGGGCGTTTCTCCCCAGGAAAGCCGCCCCGCCGGCCGCCCCCGCGCCGCCCGCGGCCCACCCCCGGCGCTGGCCCTGGTGGGTCACGCTGCCCCTGGCCGTGATGATCGTGGTGGTGACCCTCATCCAGACGCTGGCCTCCGCGCGAGTGAACCAGACCTGGCCCGCTCCTGTGTTGAAACTCTACGTCTGGCTGGAGCCGCTGCGCAGTTTCAACAATTACGGTCTCTTCGCGGTGATGACGCAAACCCGCCCGGAAATCGTTGTCGAAGGCAGCGACGATGGCCGCAACTGGCAAGCTTACCAATTCAAGTATAAACCCGGCGACCTGGCGCGCGCGCCGGAATTCGTGGCGCCGTACCAGCCGCGATTGGATTGGCAGATGTGGTTTGCCGCGCTGGGCGATCCCGGCCAGAGACCGTGGTTTTTCCGCCTTGAACTGCGGCTGCTGCAGAACTCGCCGGAGGTCCTGGCGTTGCTGGGCCGCAACCCCTTTCCCAAAGCGCCCCCTCGCTACGTTCGCGCCCTCCTCTATGAGTACCACTTCACCGACATTCCCACCCGCCGCGCCACCGGACGATGGTGGCGGCGGGAGTTGAAAGGACTGTACGCGGCGCCGCTTTCATTGGAGGATTTTCGCCGGCTTCCGGCGGCGGGCATGTAATTCGCGGCCCACGTCCCCCCGCGCGGCGGACGGGGCTTGCATTTCTGATTTGTAATCCTACCCTTTGACTTCGCGCCGGGTCGCGCTAACTTTTTTATCTTTATGATCGCAACACAAATTCGGCAAAAGGACGCTCTTTTTTATTTCGCTTCCTACTCGTCGGATAAACTGCTCCAAAGCGTTCGCTTTATCAGCCGCTTCTATGACGAGGAAGGCGGACAAATCATACCGGAGGAAATCGACCAGCAGGATGACGTCGCCACGTTCATCGCCAAAATTGAGCGGAGCGACAAGGCCTTCCAGCGCCAGTTGTCCCGCTCCAAGGTCAAGGCCATCCGCAACTTCTATGAAACGGCCATCTCTCAGCCCCCCATTCCAGGCACCGTCCTGCTCTTCAGCCCTCAAACCCTCCGCTTTGAGGCCTGGACCGACGGCTCGGGGGTCGGGCGTTTGCAGGAGCCGGCCGAAAAATTCCTCATTATTGACGGGCAGCATCGGCTGGCCGCTCTGCAATTCTTCATGAGCAGCCACCCCGAAGATGCCAGCCACATTTCCGTGCCCTGCATGATCTTCGACGGGCGGAGCGAGGATTTCGCCACTGAAATGTTCGTCATCATCAACTCCACTCCCACCCGCATCAACAAAAGCCACCTCATCGATCTCTACGAGCGCGTTTCCTGGGCCGAGCCCGACCGCCGTTTTGCGGCGCAGATTTCCGAAATGCTTTACAGCGAGGCCGACAGTCCGTTGCGCTACCGCATCAACCGCCTGGGCGGGCGCAGCAAACAGGAGAAGTGGATTCTCCAGGCCGAACTGTTCAATGAAATCCATCGCTGGACCCGCCAGGCCTGGAGCAACATCCAGAAAGAGGGGGCCGACAAACGCCTGGCGGCCCGTTATTACGCGGTGGCGCGCGATTTCCTCAAGGTCGCCGCGGATGTCTGGGGCCAGGCCTGGGGCGACCCTGCCTTCATGATCACCAAGCCGGTCACCATCAAAGCCATGTTCCGCGTCTGCGCCGACCTTTCCGCCTCCGATACCGAGCCGGAGGAAGGACGGACCGCCCGCTGGCGCGACCGCCTCGCGCCCTGGACCGAGCAGGCGCGCGCTTTCCGCAACGAGGGCTTTTACGAGCGTTTCCCGGCCAAGGGCCAGGTCGAACGAGTGGCGCGGATTCATCGGGAGCTGAGCCGCCTTGCCGCCATTTCGCCGCGCTCTTCGAGCAAGGGCTGAATCACCGGTCATCGCACAATTCTTTGAACCCGCGGCGGCCCCAAAGCGTCCAACTGTTTTGTCCAAAAGTTTTATGAATGAATCCATCAATCCCACTTCGCGCCGCGAATTCCTCAAAACAACGGGCCGCCTGGCGGCAGCCTCCGCCCTGGCCGGAATGGCCGTGCCCTGCGTCCATGCCCAGGGCAGCGAAACCTTGCGCGTGGCTCTCATCGGCTGCGGCGGGCGCGGCACCGGCGCCGCCGCCAATGCCATGTCCGTCCAGGGCGCCTCTCTGCGGCTGGTGGCGATGGCGGATGTCTTCACCGAGAAGCTGCGGAGCAGTTATGACGCCCTCGCGCACGATTACTCAAACAAGATGGACGTTCCCGATGACCACAAGTTCATCGGCTTTGACGGTTACCGGCACGCGATGGATTGCCTCAAGCCCGGAGACATCGCCATTTTCACAACGCCGCTGGCGTTTCGATGGGTGCATTTTACCTATGCCATTCAGAAGGGACTCAACGTGTTCATGGAAAAACCGCTGACCGCTGACGGGCCGAGCTCGCGCAAGATGTTGAAGCTGGCCGAGGAGGCGAGCGCCAAGAACCTCAAGGTCGCAGTGGGCCTGATGTGCCGTCACACCCGTTCGCTCCAGGAACTCCAGCAGCGCATTCAGGACGGCCAGATTGGCGACGTCATTCTTATGCGCGGCTACCGCATGCAAGGACCCGTCGCCTCCGCCTTCTCGGAAAAATGGCCCGGCTCACCCAGTGAATTGCTCTGGCAAATTTCCCGCTTTCACTCCTTCATCTGGGCCAGCGGTGGCTGCTACAGCGACTTCAACATCCATCACATCGATCATCTCTGCTGGATGAAAAACGCCTGGCCGGTCAAAGCCCAGGCGCTGGGCGGACGCCACTACCGCAAAATGCCGTCCGGCAATCTTTGCGTGGACCAGAATTTTGACTCTTACGCGGTCGAATACACCTTTGCCGACGGCACCAAGATGTACATGGACGGACGCTGCATGAACGGTTGCAATGACATTTACGCCAGCTACGCGCACGGCAGCAAAGGCATGGCCGTCGTTGCCGCCAACGGCGACTTCGGCAACGACATGCCCTCACGGATTCACGCCAGCCAGAACCCCAAACGCAGCAACCTGCTTTGGGAATCCAAAGTCAAATCCGGCGAGCAAAATCCGTATGTGAATGAATGGAACGATTTGGTGGACGCCATCCGCAACGACAAGCCTTACAATGAAGTCCCCCGCGGTGTCCAAGCCAGCGTCGCAACCTCTATGGGCCGCATGGCCGCCCACACCGGCCAGGAAATCACTTTCGACGACATGCTCAACCACGAGGACGTCTATGCTCCCGGCGTCGAAAACTTCACCATGGAATCCCCGCCGCCGCTGCGCTCCGACGCCCAGGGCCTCTATCCCGTGCCCATGCCGGGCATTATCACCCGCCACGAATACGCCATGTAGTCAGCGCGCGGCCCGCCTCAAGTTTTGGCGTCCGCGGCTGTCGCGGTGACGCCGTTGCGTTTGGCCATAATGGCGGCGACGATCTTTTGCGCCAGCTCGGGCTTTTCCGCCAGCGCCTGCCGCGCGGCTTCCTTGCCCTGGCCAATCAACTCGCCCTCGAATTGCAGCCACGCCCCCTTCTTGTCGATCACCCCGTGCGTGATGCCCACGTCCAAAATGCTGCCCTCCTTGTTGATGCCGTGATTGTAGAGAATCTCGAATTCCGCCTCGGCGAACGGCGGGGCTACTTTATTCTTGACAATTTTCACCTTCACCGCGTTCCCGATCGCCACGCCCGCCGCGTCCTTCAGCGTGTCGCGCCGCCGGATGTCGATGCGGATGCTGGCGTAAAACTTGAGCGCCTTGCCCCCGGGCGTCGTTTCCGGGTTTCCGAACATGATGCCGACCTTTTCGCGCAATTGATTGGTGAAGATGCAGGTGGTCTTGGATTTGGCCAGGATCGCGGTCAGCTTGCGCAAGGCCTGGCTCATTAACCGCGCCTGCATGCCCATGGTCGCCATCCCCATCTCCCCTTCCAATTCCGCCTTCGGTACCAGCGCGGCGACCGAATCGATCACGATCACGTCCAGCGCGTTGGAGCGGGCCAGCGTCTCACATATACTCAAGGCCTCCTCGCCGCTGTCGGGTTGGGATACCAGCAATTCGTCCAGGTTGACGCCCAGTTTCTTGGCGTAGGCCGGATCCAGTGCGTGCTCGGCGTCGATGAACGCCGCCAGCCCGCCCCCTTTTTGCGCATTGGCGATGACATGCAGCATGAGGGTCGTTTTGCCCGACGATTCCGGCCCGAAAATCTCCACCACCCGCCCGCGCGGCACTCCGCCCACTCCCAGCGCCAGGTCCACCGCCAGCGCCCCGGTCGGGATCACGTCGATGCTCACTTTCGCCCGCGCGTCGCCCAGGCGCATGATGCTGCCGTCTCCGTACGTTTTGGTGATTGAGGAAATGGCGGCATCAAGGTCCCGCTGCCGGGTGGCCGGAATTCTTGTTTCGGCGGGTTTCGTTTCAACGAGTTTTTCAGCTTTGGGCGGCATAGTTCAAAACTTTAGGGTTCAAGGTTCAATCCGGGCGGATTTTGCACCGCTTTGCGGATTAGTCAATCGCCTCTTCGTTCGTTTCACCCTCGCCCAAGGCAGCCCCGCGGTCGCGGCAGACGCCGCGTTTGCTGGAAGCGACGAAATCGAGCAGGACCTTGGCGGGGACGCTGGTAAAGAGCAATCGCGCCTCGGCCAGCGCCCGCGAGCGGTTTTCCCCGGAGCGAAAGAGCTTGTGGTAGAGCCGCTTCAATTCCAGGCGCTCCTCGGCGCTGAAATGGGCCCGCCGCAATCCGACCACGTTCAAGCCACAGATGCCGTTGCTTCCCCGCGCCACGGTGTAGGGAGGCAGGTCCTGGCTGATGGCCGACCCCCCTTGCATGATGGCCAGTGTGCCGATCCGCACGAATTGATGCACTAGGCAATTGCCGGAAACGAACACCCCGTCCGCCACTTGCGCGTGCCCCCCCACCAGCGCCCCGTTGGCCAGAATCACGTGGCTGCCCAGGCAGACATTGTGGCCAACGTGCGAATTGACCATTAGAAAATTGTGCGACCCGATCTCCGTCGCCTCCTCCGCCCGCGCCGACCTATGCACCGTCACCCCTTCCCGGAACAGGTTGCCCTCCCCGATGATCAGCCGCGTCGGTTCCTCCTTATATTTGACGTCTTGGGGCGCGTCGCCGATGACGCAGCCGGCGTGAAAGCGGTTGTTTGGCCCGATGGTCGTATGCCCGGTGAGATAAACATGCGGCCCGACCCGGCAGCCGGCGCCGATGCAGACATGCCCGTCAATCACCGAAAAGGGACCAACCTCGACGGTCGAATCCATTTGCGCCTTGGGGCTGATGATGGCCGTTGGATGGATCATGCTGCCGCGATGATATGCCGCACACGGGCGCCGAAGGTCAAGCGCCGCCTCCACCGCCATTTCGGCGTGAAGTGTCTCTTGTCTTGCGCGGCATGAATTTCAAACCAAGAAGCGATTGCGTAAGATGCCAGACTGCCGAATGATGGATTGCAGCGTGCCGATTCTGACAACCCGATGCAGCGGCACGGGCACGGTGATTGTGCCGCTCTCGGTTCGCTGCTGCATCATCAGGTGACTGCCCTTCTGCCGGGCGCGAAAGAAACCCTCCGATTCCATAATACGAACAATTTCCTCGCCGGAAAAAGTTCCCAGCTTAGGCACATTCCACCTCGATGCGGGTGAATAAGGCCGGTTTCTTGAGGCGCATTCGCACTTCTTCCGCGCTCGCAGTCTCAAAGAAACCTTCGAGAGCCTCTTTGAGATTGGCCAGCGCCTCCTCGATCGTATCCCCCTGGCTGGCTATATCCAGTTCAGGACAAAGGGAAACGTAGCCGTCATCTTCCGGATTGAGCACCGCGCTTAGTGTGATCGTTTTCATAACATCAGTTCTTAGCCTACCATAGATTATGTTCTGAATCAGCGAAATCTCAATCCGCCCCCGGGCCCGATGCCTCTGGTAATTCATCGCTTGGTTCCTGATGCCGCGTGGGCGAGTATTCAGACGTTGAGATTTGATCCCACAGCCAGGGTGTTTGAAGTCTCGGTCCGCGATTTGGCGGAGACCGATGGCCTCCAGCGCATCGGCTTCGAGCGCGGCGAAGGCTGGCACCGGCTGGGCTTGGGCGCAGAATTGCACGCGCGCGTCCTGCGCCAGCGATGCGACGCCCGTCCCGCTTACCAGCGCGAGGTCCATCTTCAAGACCGCTGGCCCGTCGAGGACTGGACCGCCTTGATCACCGGCCGGCTGGACGGGTGCGTGCCCATCGACCAGGGCGGCTGGCTGGTTGAAGAATTCAAATCGGCTTATCTCCCCGGCTCCACTGGGATGCTCGATGCCCATCAACGCCAGTTGCTGATCTATTGCCTCTTGTGGCGGCGTCGCGGCAATGCTCCCGTCTCCGGCGCGCTGGTTTATGTGGACCTCGCCACGGGCGAAGAGACCTCCATCCCCGTCGATTACGACGAAGCCGGGGTGGAACGCGACGTGCGCGGCCGCCTGGCCCGGCTGCTGGCGCTGTGGCGGGCGGAGGCAAAAATCCGCGAGCAAAAAGCGGTCGCCGCCCGGGCCATGCCCTTCCCGCACAATCATCTCCGGCCAGGGCAGCAAATAATGATTGACTCCGTGCGCCGCGCGCTGGCCGCCGGCGCCAACCTGATGGCGGAAGCGCCCACCGGCTTGGGCAAAACGGCGGCCGTGCTGTTCCCCGCGCTCCTCGAAGGCCCCGCCGCCGGACGACAGGTCGTGTTTTTGACCTCCAAGACCCTGCAACAGAAAATGGCCGTTTCGGTCCTGCGCGCCCTCAACCGCGACGGCGCCTTCCGCACCGCCCAAATCCGCGCCAAGGAAAAAATGTGCGCCAACGACCGCGTGCTGTGTCACGAGGATTTTTGCCCCTACGCCAGGGGCTACGCGGAGAAAATGGAGAAATTGAAAATCCTCGAACGTCTGCGGGACGACAACGCGCATTATGACCCGGACGTCGTTTTCACCAAAGCCAAACGGGAAATGGTCTGCCCGTTCGAGGCGCAATTGGAGCTGGCGCGCCGCGCCGACGCCATTGTCGCCGACTATAACTATGTATTTGACCCGGGCGCGGCCCTGGCGCATTTGGACCGGGAAGGACTGGAGTCGGCCTTCCTTTTGGTGGACGAGGCCCACAACCTGCCCGAGCGCGCCCGCAAAATATTCTCGCCCGAATTGCTGGAGGAGTCCTTTCGCGATGTGGCGGGGCGCCTTCTGCTCCAGCCGGGCGCGTTGTTCGAGGCGCTCTCGCGCATTGTCGAAGACGCGGCGGCGCTGCTGCGGCAATCGGCCACGGACGCGGCCATTGCCGAAATCGATCCGCCGGCCGGCGCATTGCGGGAGTTGTGGAAACGCTGGGAACCGGAGTTTGTCCGCTATCTCTCCTGGAAACGCGGCATCAAGCTGGCTCTGCCGGAAGACCCGATTGTCGATCTGCACTTCGACTGGCAGCGCTTCATGGCGATCTTGAATCTCTTCGGCGCCGGCTTCGCCTGTGTCGCGGAAAAACGCCCCGCCGGCGTCCGCCTGGCCTTGATTTGCCTGGACCCGGCGCGGGCGGTTGCGCCGGTTTTTCGCGCGGCGGCTTCGACCATTTTATTCTCGGCGACGCTCTCGCCGGTGGAGATGACGCGCCGGGTGCTCGGATTGGAAAAAGAGCGCACCACGGCCATCGCGCTGCCCCCGCCCTTTCCGCGCGAGAACCGCAAGGTGATGATCCTGCCGCAAGTCCGCACCACCTTCGCGGCGCGCGCGCGGAATTTCGGGACCATTGCCGCCTTGATCGCCCGCATGTCCGACGCCCAAGGCGGGAATGTTTTGGTCCTCTTCCCGAGCTATCAATTCCTGGAGCAGGTCGCTCAAAAAATGCCGCCCGCGCGCGCCGCGCTCGTGGTGCAACGCCCCAACATCAACGATCAGCAGCGGGAGTCCATTTTCAAAGCCCTGGCCGCCGCGCCCCCTGAGGGTGTCTTGCTCTTTGCCGTCCTGGGCGGGATGTATGCCGAGGGCGTGGACTATCCCGGCGAACTGCTCAGCGGTGTCTATATCGTCTCGCCCGCGCTGCCGCAGGTTTCCTTCGAGCGCGAGTTGCTGCGGCGCTATTTTGACCAGACCGAACATGCGGGTTTCCAGTACGCTTATTTGCAACCTGGCATGACCCGCGTCATCCAGGCCGCCGGGCGGCTGATCCGCAGTGAAACCGACCGGGGCGTCATCGCTCTTTTGTGCCAGCGCTTCATTCAGGAACCCTACGCCAGCCATCTGCCCCGCGATTGGTACGACGACTCGCCGTTGGAATTGATCGCCCGTTCGCCGGAGGAGGAAATCCGCGCCTTCTTTAAAGAGGGCAACCCGCGCATTTCAGTTGTCAGCGGCGGGTTTTCGGGCTAAAGTCCATCGTTGTAGTCGGGACGGGTCGTAACCTTGAACTTTTAACTTTGAATTCTGAAGTGACCAAGACGGAATCGGTAAAGACTGGAACTTTTAACGAATCTTCGCCCAAGGCAGTCAATTCTGCCGGCCCGGCTCCCCCGCCGGTCTCCAGGCGACATTGGCTCCAGTCGCTGGAGGATGTCGTCGAAGTCTTGCTCCGCAACCAGGGCCGCGAGAAGGCCAGCTTGCTTTTGGCCCAAGTGGCCGAGCGCCTGCGCGCCGACGGGCTGGATGTCCCCCTTCTGGTCAGCACGCCTTATGTCAATACGATTGCCGCCGAGATGGAGCCACCGTATCCCGGCGACCGGGAGATCGAGCGGCGCATCAAGAGCCTGGCGCGGTGGAACGCCATGGCCATGGTCGTCAATGCCAATCACGCCGAGACCGGCGTCGGCGGCCACATTTCCAGTTACGCCTCCATGGCCACGCTTTACGAAGTGGCCTACAATCATTTCTTTCACGGCGGCGATGGCAACCGGCTGGCGGACTTGATTTATTTCCAGGGCCATACCACGCCGGGCAATTACGCGCGCGCGTTTCTGGAATACCGGCTGGACGAAAAGTCCCTCCACAACTTCCGCGCCGAACTGGCCGAGGGCGGCGGGTTGTCCTCGTATCCGCATCCGTATCTGATGCCCGATTTCTGGCAGTTCCCGACCGTCTCGATGGGCTTGGGGCCGCTGATGTCCATCTATCAGGCCCGTTTCATGCGCTACTTGAGCGCCCGCGGCTTCATCAAGCTGGAGGAGGAGCCGCGCGTCTGGGCCTTCGTCGGCGACGGGGAAACCGACGAACCCGAATCCCTCGGCTCGATCACCCTGGCCTCACGCGAAAACCTGGACAACCTCACCTGGGTTGTCAACTGCAATCTACAGCGCCTCGACGGCCCGGTGCGCGGCAACGGCAAGATCGTCCAGGAACTCGAGTGCATCTTCCGCGGGGCCGGCTGGAATGTGATCAAGGTCATCTGGGGCTCGGCTTGGGACGAGTTGCTGGCCGCCGACACCTCCGGTTTGCTCATCAAACGGATGGGCGAAGCGGTGGATGGCGACTACCAAAAATACTCCGTCGAAACCGGCAGTTACATCCGCCGCCATTTCTTCGGCGCCTATCCGGAGTTGCTGCGCCTGGTGGACCACTTGTCCGACGACCAATTGACCCGGTTGACCCGCGGCGGGCACGATCCCAAAAAGGTTTACGCCGCCTACCGCGCGGCGGTGGAACACAAAGGCGGCCCCTCCGTCATTCTCGCCATGACCGTCAAAGGCTATGGCCTGGGCGAGGCCGGCGAGGGCCGCAATATCTCGCATCAGCAGAAAAAGATGAACGAAAAGGAGCTGCGGGAATTCCGCGCCCGGTTTGACATCCCCATCCGCGACGAAGACGTCGTCGAAACCCCGTTTTATCGCCCCCCCAAGGACTCGCCCGAAATCCGCTACGTGCTGGAGCGGCGCAAGGCATTGGGAGGCTCGGTGCCCAAGCGGGCGGTGGCGGCGGAGGCCTTGCGCACACCGCGCGCCGCGGCCTTTGCCGATTTTCTCAAAGGCTCGGGCGCGGTCGAACTCTCCACCACCATGAGTTTTGTCCGCCTTCTGTCCCACCTCCTTCGCGACAAGACCATTGGACGCAACGTGGTGCCGATCATTCCCGACGAGGCGCGGACCTTCGGGATCGACCCGTTGTTTGCCCAAATCGGGATTTATTCTTCCAAGGGCCAACGTTACGAGCCGGTGGATAAAAGCGGCATCAGCTACTATCACGAAGCCACGGACGGCCAAATCCTTGAGGAGGGCATCACCGAGGCGGGGTCGATGGCCTCGTTCGTCGCCGCCGGCACAGCCTATGCCAATTACGGAGTGAACATGGTGCCCTTTTACATTTATTACTCGATGTTCGGCCCCCAGCGCGTGGGCGATGAAATCTGGCTCGCCGCCGACAGTCGGGCCAAGGGGTTCCTCCTGGGCGCCACCTCCGGCCGCACCACGCTTAACGGCGAAGGCCTGCAACATCAGGACGGCCACAGTCCCCTGATGGCCAGCACGGTGCCGACCCTCTATGCCTACGACCCCGCCTTTGGATACGAGATCACGGTCATCGTCTGCGACGGCATGCGCCGGATGTTCGAGAAGGGGGAGGACATTTTCTATTATCTGTGCCTTTACAACGAGAATTACGCCATGCCCCCAATGCCCGCCGGCGCCGAGGAGGGCATCATCAAAGGCCTCTATAAATTCAAGCCCGGACCCGACGCCGGGAAACACAAGGCCCATATTCTGGGCAGCGGCAGCATTATTCGCGCGGCCCTGCGCGCCCAGGAAATCCTGGCCGAACGCTACGACGTCTCGGCCGATGTCTGGAGCGCGACCAGCTACAAAAACTTGCGCAACGAGGCCTTGCTGGCCGAACGCTGGAACCGCCTGCATCCCGCCGCCCCGCCGAAAATACCCTACCTCCTCCAAATCCTGGAAAAAGAAAACGGGCCGTTCATTGCCGTTTCCGATTACATGAAAATTGTCCCCGACCAGATCGCCAAATGGGTCCCCGGCGGCTTGACCACTCTGGGCACCGACGGATTTGGGCGCAGCGACACCCGCCCGCGCCTGCGCCGGTTTTTTGAAATCGACGCCGAATGCGTGGTCATCGCCACCTTGCATTCGCTGGCGCAGCGCGGCGAGATCGACTCCGCGGTGGCCGCGCGCGCGATTAAAGACTTGAATGTCGATCCCGAAAAAGCGTTTCCTCAGATAGTCGCGTTTTAATTCAAATCTATGGACCTGAAACTTCCTCCGTTGGGTGAAGGGGTTGACTCGGGCAGCGTGGTCAGCATTTTGGTCAGGGAAGGCGATCAAATCACCATAGGCCAGGGAATCATCGAACTGGAAACCGGCAAGGCCGTCGCTCCGGTGCCCTCCTCGGCCGCCGGTAAAGTAACCAAAGTCCTGGTTTCCATCGGCGACAAAATCTCCGTCGGCCAGGTAATTCTCTCCCTCGATGGCGCCCCTGTCGCCCCCGCCGCCGCCAAACCCGCGCCCGCTCCTCTCCCCCGCCCGTCGTCTCCCGCCCGGACGCCCACGCCCGCGCCTGTGGAGGGGCTGGCCCAGGAATCGGCCCTGGTCGAGGAATTGGACCCTAACGCTCCGCCTCCCGCCGCTTCCCCGACCATTCGGCGCCTTTCCCGCGAGTTGGGCATCGATCTGCGCCGAATCCACGGCAGCGAAGAGGGCGGCAGGATTGTGATGGACGATTTGCGGGCCTACATCCTGCGCCTGCAACGGCTGGCCGCACAGCCCCGGACCACTGAATCCGGCGCGCGCGCCAAACCGCCGCCGCAACGAATTGATTTTACAAGGTGGGGAACGGTCACCAAGCGCCCGATGACCCACTTGCGCACGATCATCGCCGAGCACTTGCGCGAAAGCTGGAATGCCGCGCCGCGCGTCACGCAATTTGACGAGGCCGACATCACGGCGCTGGACGATCTGCGCAAAAAATACGCCGAGGCCTATGAAAAAAAGGGCGCCCGGCTCTCCATGACTTCCTTTGCTCTCAAAATCGTCGCCGAGATTTTGAAAAAACATCCCCTCTTCAACACCAGCCTCGACGAGGCGGCGGGCGATGTCATTTACAAGGACTATTATCACATCGGCTTGGCGGTCGATACCGAACAGGGATTGATCGTTCCCGTCCTGCGCAACGTGGACAAGAAGGACATCTTCGCCCTGTCCAAGGAGTTGAGCCAACTGGCGGCCAGGGCGCGCGACCGCAAAGTGTCGATGGACGAACTGCAAGGCGGCACCTTCACCATCACCAATCAGGGCGGCATTGGCGGCGGCCATTTCACTCCCATCATCAATTCGCCGGAAGTCGCCATCCTGGGCCTGGGCCGCGGCGCCCTCAAACCGGTGGTGCGCGACGGCAAAATTGTGGTGCGCCTGATGCTGCCGCTGGCCTTGTCTTATGATCACCGGGTCATCGACGGCGGCGCGGCGGTCCGGTGCATGCTGGACATCGTGCGCGGCTTCGAGAATTTCGATGAAAAACTCCTCGCCTAGCCTCAACGCTATTCTTTACTGTGGATCCAATTCTTACTGAAATCGTGGTTCTGGGCGCCGGACCCGGCGGATACGCCGCCGCCTTTTACGCCGCCGATCTCGGCAAAAAAGTCCTCCTCGTCGAGCAGGAAAAAAACCTGGGCGGCGTCTGCCTCAACTGCGGCTGCATCCCCTCCAAGGCCCTCCTGCACGCCAGCGGAATGATCCGCGAGGCAAAGGAATCGGCCCATCGCGGCGTCTCTTTCGGCCCGCCCGCTCTTGATCTGGACAAATTGCGCGCCTGGAAGAATTCGGTCGTTGACAAATTGGCGGGCGGCGTCAGTTTCCTGGCCAAAAAACGCGGCGTCCAGGTCCTGCGCGGGCGCGGTTACTTCGAGGCCTCCCGTTCCTTGCGCGTCGAAACGCCGGAGGGCCAGCAGTTCGTCGTTTTTGACAAGGCCATCGTCGCCGTCGGCTCCAAGGCCGCGCTGCCCAAGGTCTTCGATCTGGGCAACCCGCGCATTATGACTTCCACAGAGGCGCTGGAGGTGGCGGAAATCCCGGAGGATTTGCTCGTCGTCGGCGGCGGTTACATCGGCATGGAACTGGGCTCCGTCTATGCCAATTTCGGCAGCAATGTCGTCGTCGTCGAGGCCCTCCCAACCATCCTCTCCGGCGCCGACCCCGATTTGGTCCGCCCCGTTTTGCAATCCGCCCGGAAAAATTTCCGCGAGCTGCGTTTCAATACCAAAGTCACCCAAATGTCCACCAAAGGTAAAAAAATCCGCGTCCTGACCCAGGGGGCGGACAAGGTGGAGAAGGAGGAATTCTTTGATCAGGTGCTCGTGTCGGTCGGCCGGGTGCCGCGCCACCACGATCTGGGCCTGGAAAACACCGACGTCCAGATGGACGAGCGCGGCTTCATCAAAGTCAATGACCGCCAGCAAACCTCCGACCCCGCCATCCTGGCCATCGGCGATATCGCCGGCGGCGTCCTGCTCGCTCACAAGGCCACAAAAGAGGCCCGCATCGCCGTCGAATCCATCGTCGGCCAACCTAGCACCTCCACCGGCGTCATCATCCCCGCCGTCGTCTTTACCGATCCGGAACTGGCGTGGTGTGGTTTGACTGAAGCCGAGGCGCGCGCCAAGGGCTTGGAAATCGACGTGGCCAAATTCCCCTGGGGCGCTTCCGGCCGCGCGCTCACCTTCGACCGCACCGACGGCATCACCAAACTGGTTGTCGATTTGGCGACCGAACGCGTCATTGGCGTGGGCATCGTCGGCCCTGGCGCCGGCGAACTGATTGCCGAGGGCGTCCTGGCGCTGGAAATGGGCGCGACCGTCCGCGATTTGGCCGAGTCCGTTCATCCGCACCCGACACTGTCGGAAACGCTGATGGAAGCGGCGGAAGCCTTCTATGGCGTCTCGACCCACACCTTCTCCCCGAAAAAGCGGGAAGAGTAGCCTAAATCTTCCGTTTGCTTATGAACACATCCCCTCCCCAACCTGTGCTTGAAATCAACACCGCATCTGCTCCCGTCATCAACCGTCGCGATTTTATTGGCCAGGCCGCCAAACTCGCCGTGACCGCCGCCGTGACCGCGCCCTTTGTCTCCAGCGCCCGCGTTCTCGGCTCCAACGACCGCATCGGCGTCGGGTTCATCGGCGTGGGCGGGCGCGGGCGCACGCATCTGGCCGTGGTCCAGCAATTGATCCAGTCCGGTGAGAATTTGCAAATCGCCGCCGTGTGCGACGCCTACCGCTACCGCCTCAATGAAGCCGCTCAATCCACGGGCGCCAAGCCTTTCATGAAACATCACCAACTGCTGGCTGACCCCGCGGTCGATGTCGTCTGTGTGGCCACGCCCGACCGGCGTCACGTGCCGCAGGCGATGGATGCCATCCGCGCGGGCAAGGATGTCTATTGCGAAAAGCCAATGGGCCATTGGAGTCAATTCAATCTCTGCCGCCAGTTTGCCGAGGAAACCGCCAGTCTCAATCGCATCGTGCAGGTGGGCAATCAGGGCAATTCCAGCCCCGCTTGGGCCAAGGTGCGCGAGTTGGTCCAACAAGGCGCCATCGGACGCCTCCAGCACGTCCTCGCCGGTTACTACCGCGTCGGCGACTGGGGCGAGCGCATGCCCATCCCGGACCCGGAAGCCGTGCCCGGCCCGGACCTCGACTGGAAAGCTTTTCTGGGCGACGCGCCGAAAGTGGCTTTCACCGTGGACCGTTTCTTCAGTTGGAGAAAGTACCTCGACTACGCCGGCGGCCCCTGCACGGACTTGTTTCCGCACGTTCTGACGCCTTTCGTCAGCGCGCTTGGACTGAACTATCCCTCGCTGGCGGTGGCCTCCGGCGGCATCTTCAAATACACAACCTATGATCGCGAAGTGCCGGACACTTTCAATATGTGCCTCGATTACCCCGAAAAAGTGTCCGCCGTCTTGGTCTGCACGCTGGCCAACGATTATGTCACCGAACCGGCCATTCGCGGCGACGAGGGCACCCTCACCTTGCAAGACGCCGGCGGCTGGGAAAGCGGCTTCGCCAGCATCACCGTCTCTCCGGCCAAGGGCGCCCCACGGATCGTGCCCGGCTTGAAAGTCGAGGCCACGCCTCTCCACTGGAAGAATTTTATCCATTGCGTTCGCACCCGCGAAAAACCCGTCAGCGACGTGGAGTTCGCCCTCAAGGTCCAGGCGGCGATGTCCATGGCCATGCTCGGCTTTCTCAACAAGAAGGTTGCCCGATTCGACCCGCGGAAAAAGGAAATTGAACTGTGAGCCTCGGGCCATTGCCGCAAATCGCCGCGGCCCGGGTCGAGTGGACCGTTCAATCCTCCCCCGTTCCGCCATCCTCCTCGCGCCCACGACCGTAGATTCCTTGCTGTCCGAGTCGTTAATATATTATCAGTCGAAAATATTGCGCTGATCCGGAAATGATGTTCGTGTACGGACTGGTGGCCCCCGCTACGTTGGTATAGGCGCCGATTGGTGATGGAGCCGCCTGTAAAGTGTATGCCGAATTCGTCCACGTTATTATCACCGTCGAGTCACTCAGTTGAATGTTCAGCGGGATTGGTCCCGGCACGGCGGCGCCGCTCAACACAATGTCGTCAAGATATTGATACGGGCTGGCGGAGCTTCCAGTGCCCATCTCATAAATGCGCGTCATATCAATCGCAATTTCATGTGTGCCGCCTCCGACGGTTGTCGTGCAACCCAGCGTCGATCGGTTCGTCTGATACCCGTTGATGGGGCCAAATACATCGCTGGCAACGTTTTTCCCATCCAGACTCAATATAAAAGTCCCGGCCTCGCCGTTTTTGAGTGGCAACGGATTATAGACTGCGACATTAAGGGCAATGTTAAGTTGTCCCGAGTTGAGATTGACTAATTGGCTTATCCCGCCGCCAGACCCCGCCGAGCCATAAACATAAGGTACGGTCGAACCAACCTCGAATTGTGCGCAAAGTGAAGGCATTCCGGTGCCTGCGACATCAAATAAAACCACCGTGGCATCGCCAGTCGTCCCATTGGTGTCGTCGAATATAGTCCATCCCGTAAAATCGCCGGTTTCAAAGCCGCCGTTAATCAATTGGGCCTCCGCGGCAACTGATGCAAGCAGCAACAAGGCCGCGCATACTAATAATGAACGGATGATGTGCTTTTTCATAATTTGGATTTGCTGGGTTGCGTGATGCTGCCTAACACTTCAAAGCCCGGCCGCGGCCACGGGCCGCCAGGCTCCAAATGCGATAATGACATCCAATTTTCATCACTCAATCCAAAAGTAAATCCTCCGCCCAGCCCGGCGGACGCTATTCTCTTCCCAACCCGCCCTCGTTCCGTCATATTAGTCAGGCCCATGACCAAAGGCCTTTTGCTGCTCGCGTTTTTCGCCGCCTTGCCCCTCCAGGCGCAGGACTTGGCGGATCAATTCGCCCCGCTCGGCCGCTTGATCATCACCAATTTCGCTTCCGCCCCCTTCCCGCACCCGCTCCGCGCCGCCGGCCACAAATACAAGGACACATTCTTTTCCGCCGCCGATCATTATCAGGACAGCCGCGTCGCCCTCTTTATTCCGCGAGGCTTCCGCCCCGGCCCCAGGATCGATTTTGTGGTCCATTTCCACGGCTGGGGCAACAACCTGACCAACGTCCTTGCCAAATACCTCCTGCCGGAGCAATTCACCGCCGGCGGCCGTAACGCCATTCTCATCCTCCCGCAAGGCCCGCTCAACGCTTCCGATTCCTTCGGCGGCAAACTGGAGGACCCCGGCGGTTTCCAACGCTTCATGGCCGAGGCCCTCGACACCCTGCGCCATAATGGTATATTTGACAACGCCGAGCCCGGCCAAATCATTCTTTCCGGCCACAGCGGCGGATACCAGGTCATTTCCTCCATCCTCGCTCGCGGCGGCCTGACCGCCAACGTCCGCGAAGTCTGGTTGTTCGACGCCCTCTACGCCCGCGCCGAACGCTTTGTCCTTTGGTTCGACCATCACCCCGGCCGCTTCATCGATCTCTACACCGAGCACGGCGGCACCAAGGACGAAACGCAGGATCTGATGACCGCCTTGCAAGGAAACCACGTCCCCTTTTTCCAGTCCGACGAAACCAACGCCACCCCCGCCAACCTGCGCGACAACCACCTTGTCTTCCTCTTCAGCGACCTGCCGCACGACGAGGTGTTGCAGGGACGCGAAACGTTCCGGCGCTTCCTTGAAACCAGCTCATTGGAGCCGCGCTAATCCCGCTCTCACCCTTTCTTCTGAAAGAGCACAATCCGGTTGGTGTTTGTTCCCTTGGAATTATTATCGACGCCCCAACAGTTGGCCGTTTTGGTGAACTTTTGGTCATTGATCAGGACAAGCAGCGGCTGCAATCCGGCCGCCACGCCGCAACTGATGACCGTCTCCTCCAGCTTGACCGTGCCGCAACGAACTTCGCCCACTTCAAATGCCACGTGGCCGCCGTCCCGCAACACCCGGTGCAACTCCTCAAACACCGCCGTCATCTCCGCCTGCCATTGTCCCAGCTTCTTGGGCACCGTCAGATGCACTGCCTGGGCGTCCAGCCCCAGAAACCAGCACCGCAGCCAATTGTCCCCCGCATAATCGACCACATCCAAAAACGGCGGCGACGTGACCACCAGCGACACCGAGCCGGACGCGATAACGGGCGTGGCCCGCGCCGCCTCGTTCAATAACACCGCCCGGTCGGCCACCGATCGCAAGGCCCCGCGCGCCGTCGCGTCGCAATCCCGGAGCAATTTCCGGCTCTTCTTCACGATCAAATCCGCCACCCGCCGTCGTGGCGGCGTCTGCCCGCGATCGGCATTGATCTTCCGCTGCGATTTCACAGACACCGCCTGGTTCGGAGGCAGGGTATAGACGGAAAAAAAACCCGGCGAATGCCCCGTCAGCCGGTTCAGCGCCACAAGGCAAATCCATCGGTCCACCGCGTCCAGCTCCCGCCCGCGCAAATACTTCTTCAACGCCGCGATCTCGCGCAATGTCTCCGGGTGATAAAACACCAGCAACTCGTCCGGACACTCGTCAGCGTCGGAAAAATCAATCCGCCCCAGCCGCCCGGCAATCTCCTCCAGGCCGGGCGGACGCAATCGCGGCCCGATCAACACCAGGCTGAGTGGATTCACATCGCAGCCGAAGGGAACGCGCCCCAGCAACGCCGCCTCCAGCAGCGTCGTCCCGCGGCCCATGAACGGATCATAGACGATCTCCCCCGGCGCCGTCAGGCGCTGGATGAAAAAGCGCGGCAACTGCGGTTTGAAACACGCCCGGTAGGAAATCTCGTGCAGGCTGTTGGCCGCCCGCTGTTTGGAGGTCCAGAATTCGTTCACGTACACCGGCGCTTCCACCACGCCGCCACTCCCCACCGGAATTTTCACCGAAAGTTGAACGGTGTTTTTGCCAAACTGGTCAAACCCCAACAACTCCTCGCGCAACGAGCATCGGGCCGGGGTGTTGTACGGAAGAGAATCGAGATCCAGGGGCAATTGCAGATTTTCGGCTGGCATGGCGGGACCCATCGTCCCTCACGTGCCGTGGCAGACGCAAGAGAAAGATATGCGCAGTACCAATTTGAATCAGTCGATCACTCCGGGCGCCAACCCCGGCGCCCACTTCCTTTCGCCTCCCTTTTGTCGCCGCCCCGGCGCTTTGTTCAGGATTTGCGCATGATCACCCTTGCCGAGATTGAGGCCGCGACTGATGCTTTGTCCGCAAGCGATCAACAGCAATTGTTCTTGTATCTGGCCGCACGCCTTCAATCCAAAGGCTCTCCCCTGCCTCAATCCCCGCCATTGTCCTCCGATGCCATGGTCGATTGGATGGCCGAAGACGAAGCCGCCATGCGCCGCTTTCGCCCCGGCGCCTAAAAAACCGCGCCAGTCCCGCCGTTCTCATGTAAATTGGCCGATAATTTCACGCGGATAGGGACTTCCTAGTTCCTAA